>DASPJL010000027.1:0-17428 GCA_035628645.1 Cytophagales bacterium
TCTGAGGAAACTCAAAACAAACTCAATATTCCACCCATGAGCGCAAACCAGTGTCTATTGGAAAGATACCAGTATCTACTGCGGCGCCATTGGCTTAACTTCCGGTTAGAAAGGGTTTGAGAAGAAAGGATTTATGTTATGGCTGTAATGTAAGCTTATTTTAGGACAAGCAATTCTTTGTCCAGTCGCGGTGTATACGCGGTTTAAAACCGGTCCATTCGCATCCTTCCTCCACAGTTCCTCCACACTCGCTCCAGTCTTGTCTCGGTTTTTCTGACACCAAATTATGAATAGATAATATTAAAAAGGCGGGCTTATTATAGGTTGCACAATATAGTGATTTTATAACTTCCTTAAAAGACATTTATCCTTTTTTTAGCAAAAGAGAGAAGCCTCCGTGCAACTCTTTTATTCCCCCTTAACTCCGTGGTTAAATCTCACTATACAACAATTGATAATATTTTAATTATTTTACCGGCACGCTTAACATCATTTGTTTGTTTTGAGTTAAACATCCTAAATATCGATCTTTATAGAAAGTTTATTATTTATTAATTGCCATAACACACATAATCCTAAATAAATGAATTACGGAATATTTAATACGCCCATTCCAAAAAATGAACCGGTTTTAAATTATGCCCCCGGATCACCGGAAAGGGCTTCTTTAAAAAAGGCCCTCACCGAAGCAAAATCCAGACAGGAAGATATCCCTATGTATATAGGAAGCGACAAAGTAAAAACAGACAACAGGAAACCGCTTTCTCCTCCTCATGATCATAAACATATACTGGGGTATTTTAACGAGGGAGATGAGGGCCATGTAGAGCAAGCGGTTAATGCTGCGCTGGGGGCAAAATATGCCTGGGAAAGAATGTCATGGGAACAGCGCGCAAGTATATTTTTAAAAGCGGCGGATTTGATAGCCGGACCTTACCGGGCAAAATTAAATGCGGCTACCATGCTCGGTCAATCAAAAAATGCCTACCAGGCAGAAATTGACTCGGCGTGTGAAATAATAGATTTCCTGCGTTTCAATGTCTACTATATGACCCAGATTTATGCACAACAACCGGAATCTTCCCCGGGAGTGTGGAACCGCCTGGAATATCGTCCGCTTGAAGGATTTGTATTTGCCATAACGCCGTTTAACTTCACTGCAATTGCCGGAAATCTCCCTACAGCCCCTGCAATGATGGGAAATACAGTGGTTTGGAAACCAGCCCATACACAAATATTTAGCGCCAACGTATTGATGGAAGTATTCCTAGAAGCAGGGTTACCAGACGGGGTAATCAATTTAATTTATGTAGATGGCCCCATGGCGGGAGATATTATCTTTAAGCATAAGGATTTCGCAGGAATCCACTTTACTGGCAGCACTAAAGTCTTTCAAAACATCTGGAAAACCATCGGGGAGAACATTAGCATTTATAAATCATACCCTAGGATCGTTGGCGAAACAGGTGGAAAAGATTTTATCTTAGCGCACCATTCTGCAAATGTAAAAGCCTTAGCCACTGCAATAGTCCGCGGCGCTTTTGAATACCAGGGGCAGAAATGTTCTGCGGCTTCCAGGGCTTATATTCCTTTAAATTTATGGGATGAATTACGAGAACTCATTGTCACCGATCTGAAAGAAATCAAGATGGGCGATGTGGAAGACTTTACAAACTTTATAAATGCGGTAATTGACGAAAAGTCTTTTGATAAAATTTCAGGATTTATTGAATCCGCGAAACGGGACGAGACGGTAGAAATAGTTGCCGGCGGCAACTACGATAAGTCCAAGGGATATTTTATCGAACCTACTATTCTACTAACAAAGGACCCGCTTTATGTGACTATGTGTGAAGAAATTTTCGGCCCTGTTCTAACGATATATCTATACAATCCTAATAGATTTGATGAAACATTGGAGCTTGTAGACGCATCTGCCTATGCCCTTACCGGGGCTATTTTTGCCCAGGACCGTTATGCTATTGAGCATGTAACCAGAAAGCTTACCCATGCTGCCGGTAACTTTTATATAAACGACAAACCTACCGGCGCTGTAGTAGGACAACAACCTTTCGGAGGTGCCAGGGCTTCAGGTACCAATGACAAAGCAGGCGCAGTCCTCAATCTATTGAGGTGGGTTTCTGCAAGAACGATAAAAGAAACCTTTGTTCCTCCTACAAGCTATAAATATCCTTTTTTAGAAAAGGAATAAGGAATAAGTATAAATCTTAGAAAACAGGTTGTCCAAAACGTCTTGCTAAATTCGTTTCAGCATCTGATTCGAACTTGCTTCAGCTTCCGTCATGCTGAATTTATTTCAGCATCTTTAGTATCTTGAAAGAGACTTAAAGATCGCTAAATAAATTCGGAAAGACTTTTGGACACCTTCTATTTTTTTGGATTTTGGTACGTTTTATACGTTTTCATCAATTCACTGCGAATGTGCATTGATATTTCATTGAATGAAAGTTTAACATCAGGATAAACTGTTCTAAATTTTGGTTTCAAATTGATTTCCAGTTGTAATGATGGTTTCATAATGTTCCAGTTTAGTCTATCCTTATACTCAAAAAGACATTTCTTGTTTTATTCTTTACCTAGGTTAAATTGCATTTTTACAATATCATAAACCAACTTGTTTATTTTTATATAATTAATATAATTTTAGAAGGATAAAATAGAGGCATTCACTAAAGACCCTTGGGTAATAATGCTACCCTCTAATCGGTTTTTGAAATTGAACTCTATTTTTACAAAATAAGTTGATAAGCTATTCGTCTACCATCATTGAAAAGAATAAATTGAAAGGAATTTGGAAGCGTACTCTTCCTACTCCCAACTTCCAACATTATAATACCAATCTATGGCCCGTCCAAATTATAATAGTAATGGCTCTTCAAAGGAGGAAACTCCTAAACTCAAACTAACTAAGGAAAACATAAAAGAAAGTTTCTGGGTCTTTAAATATGTAGCTCCCTACAAATGGACCTTCACAGCAGGGCTTACTTTCATTGCCTTATCCAGCGCCACTACTATGGCTTTTCCTTTTTTTCTTAAAGAACTTATAGACAGTGCACATGAAATCAGCTTAGGAAATTCCGCTATTTCTCCTTCTATAATAGCATCGGTTATGATCGGAATACTTCTTATCCAGGTTATATTTTCATTTTCCAGGGTTTACCTTTTCACCAAAGTAGGGGAAAATGCATTGGCTGACTTAAGAAAAGACATTTATAAAAAGATGATCACGATGCCTATGGATTTCTTTTCAAACCGAAGGGTGGGTGAATTGTCCAGCCGAATAAGTTCTGATGTCTCTCAAATTCAGGATACAGTAACATCTGTCTTGGCAGAGCTTTTAAGAGGCACGCTTATTTTATTGATAGGAATTTCTTTAATCTTCTACCTCTCTCCCAAGCTTACTTTAATTATGCTTTCGGTTGTTCCGGTTATTGTGATCGTTGCTGTGATCTTTAGCAGAAAAATAAGGCAAGAATCAAAAAAGGCGCAGGACCAGCTTGCCGAGTCAGGCACCATTGTACAAGAGACTTTGCAGGGAATATCAAATGTAAAATCATTTTCTAATGAATGGTATGAGCTGGCCAGGTATGGCGAAAGCATTAATAAAGTAGTAAAGCTGGCCATATCGAATGGAAAGTATCGGGGAATTTTCGTCTCCCTCCTGCTCTTTTGTTTGTTCAGCACCATCGTTTTCGTGGTATGGTATAGTACAGGATTGATGCAACAAGGCATACTTTCCTTTGGTGACCTTACTGCCTTTGTGATTTGTACGGGTTTTGTCGGCGGCACCATGGCCGGATTTGCTGATCTATATAGTCAACTGCAAAAAACTCTTGGAGCTACACAAAGAATAAAAGATCTTTTGAAGGAACAACCTGAACTGGTGGAAATCAAAGAAGAATCCATAAAAAGTGAATACCGGTTAAATGGACAGGTAGAGTTAAAAAACCTGGCCTTTAGTTATCCGGGAAGGAAAGAAATTAAGGTTTTAAAAGACGTATCCATAAAAGCAGCGCCAGGCCAGCAAATTGCTATTGTTGGATCAAGCGGTGCCGGAAAGAGTACGCTTGCTGCTTTATTATTAAGATTTTATGAACCGGACAATGGGGACATTCTATTTGATGAGAAAGCGGCTTCCTTTTTTCCAATAACACAACTAAGAAAACAAATGGCATTGGTACCTCAGGATATTCTTTTATTTGGAGGGACAATTTTTGAAAACATAGCTTATGGAAAGCCGGGCGCTACCCAGGAAGAAGTTGAAGAAGCCGCTGCAAAAGCAAATGCGCACGAGTTCATTTCTAAATTTCCTGAAGGTTATAAAACAGTAGTAGGAGAAAGAGGAATGAAGCTTTCCGGGGGACAAAGACAACGAATAGCCATAGCCCGCGCGATCCTAAAGGACCCGGTCATTCTGATCTTGGATGAAGCTACCAGTTCTTTAGACTCTGCATCGGAATACCTTGTTCAGGAGGCCTTGGAAAATCTCATGAAAAACAGGACTTCCTTTGTTATAGCGCATAGACTTTCAACCATAAGAAACGCGGACAGAATTGTAGTTCTGGATGACGGAAAAGTGAGAGAAACAGGCACTCATGATGAATTGATAACAAGAGAAGAAGGTTTCTATAAGAATTTAAACAAGCTTCAGTTTGAGTTGAATTAAAAAGTTGGAAGTGGGAAGATGGAAGCGGGATGTTTTTTTCCTCCCGCGCCCAACTCTCACAACTTCTCAATGACATTCTGTCACCTTATTTCAATTAATCCTATATTTGCAGTCAAGTTTTTGAATCATGGAAAACATCATAAAAGACATAGATATCCTAACTCCCTCTGACACAGAAGTAAAAGAAACAGTAAAGGTTACAGAGGAAACTAACACGGGAAATAAGAGAAAATTATACATTGAAAGCTACGGCTGCCAGATGAATTTTTCTGATAGCGAGATTGTCTCTGCTATCATGCACGAACAAGGCTTCGACACTACTTCAGAATTTGAAAACGCAGATGTCGTTTTTTTAAATACCTGTTCCATTCGTGAGAATGCCGAACAAAAAGTAAGGATGAGGCTTTCTCAGATCAACATGGCAAAAAAGAAAAAGCCGGAGATGATGGTAGGTGTGCTTGGCTGTATGGCCGAAAGACTAAAGTCCAAGCTTCTGGAGGAGGAAAAAATAGTAGATATGGTAGTAGGTCCGGATGCCTACCGGGATTTACCCAACCTTATAAACGCAGTCGACGATGGAGGACGAGCAGTAAATGTTCTTCTTTCCAGGGAAGAAACCTATGCAGATATCAGTCCGGTAAGGTTGAATTCTAACGGCGTCACTTCATTTATTTCTATTATGAGGGGCTGCGACAATATGTGTTCTTTTTGTGTGGTTCCTTTTACAAGAGGAAGAGAAAGAAGCCGCGACCCTTTCAGCATAGTAAGGGAAGCACAGGATCTTTTTGAAAAAGGCTACAGGGAAGTGACATTATTAGGGCAAAATGTGGACAGCTATAAATGGAAATCCGAAGACAAATCCCTCTCAGTAAATTTTGCTCAGCTTCTGGAAAAAGTTGCCCTTGTACATCCTGACCTCAGGGTAAGGTTTTCTACTTCTCATCCTAAAGACATCACGGATGAAGTGCTTCATACCATCAAAAAGTATGAAAACATCTGTAATTATATTCATCTGCCTGCTCAAAGCGGGAACAATAGGATATTGGATCTCATGAACAGAACATATACCAGGGAATGGTATATGAACAGAATAGATTCCATCAGAAAAATTATTGGTGAAAGCTGCGGCATTTCAACAGATATGATCGCCGGATTTTGCAGCGAAACAGAAGAAGAGCATCAGGAAACTTTATCACTTATGGAATATGCTCAATATGACTTTGCCTATATGTTTACTTATTCTGAAAGACCTGGAACTCCTGCAGCTAAAAAGCTTAAGGACGATGTAGCTGAAAGTGTAAAGAAAAGGAGGCTAAACGAAATTATTTCCCTTCAGCAAAAATTATCCTTCGAAAGAAATAAAAAGGACCTCAACAAAGTACATAGAGTACTTATCGAAGGGTTTTCAAGAAAATCTGATCAAGATTATTTTGGAAGAAACAGCGAAAATAAGGTAGTAGTTTTTCCTAAGGAAAATTACCAAAAGGGGCAATATGTAAATGTACTGGTGAAGGAATGTACCATAGGCACTTTATTGGGTGTAGTAGTTGATTAACCCTCAATAGGAAGCGCTTCCGGCAAGTAAAAATCAGTTTTACTTTTTACAATATAATCTTTCTTCCTCCATTATAATTGGAATCGTATTTTCACCATGAGAAAAAGAGCAAAACTTTCGATTTTCATATTCTTCCTATTGTCTGTATCGGACAATTTGTTCGGGCAAAAGGGCACCACTTTCCCATCGTTGACAGGAAAGACCTTAACCAATCAAACCGTTACAATACCAATCGATACCAAAAACAAGTTTACAATCCTTGCTATAGCGTATTCTCCAAAATCTGACAAAGATTTAAATGGATGGATACAACCCATTTATGAGACCTTTCTGGACAAAACAGTCCTATTCAGTTATGATGTAAACATGTACTTTATCCCCATGATCGGAGGTATGAAACAAATGGCTGGAGAAAAAATAGAACAAAGACTAAAAGCAGGTATAGACAAAGAACTGCACAACAATGTATTGGTGTATCAGGGAAGTGTGGCAGACTATAAAAACTCTCTGAATTTTGACGGCAAAGACAAACCTTATTTTTTCATTTTAGATACCAGCGGAAAAATCGTTTATGTCACTTCCGGGGAATATTCAGATAAGAAACTCGAAGAGATTGAAGACATTCTGTATGATGTGATGGAATAAGAAGAATGAGTGAATGATAGAATGAGAGAGTGTGTGAATGTGGAGGTAAAAATTGAATCATCTTCAAATGATACTAAAGGCTCAATACTCACGACTAAAGACTAAATAAACTGAAACTTGAAAACCGGGAATAACGCGTAAAATGAAAGAAGCAGAGATACTGGCAATAAAACAAAGATTTGGAATAATTGGAAATTCTCCATTATTAAACTATGCCATTGAAGTTGCTGCTCAGGTCGCAGCCACTGACATGACGGTTTTGATTACCGGGGAAAGCGGGGTTGGAAAAGAATCATTTTCAAAGATCATCCATAGCTTAAGTTCAAGAAAGCATGGCCCTTTTATAGCAATAAATTGCGGCGCCATTCCTGAAGGCACCATCGACTCCGAACTTTTCGGCCATGAAAAAGGATCTTTTACCGGCGCTTCTGAGGCCAGAAAAGGTTATTTTGAAGTGACTAATTCAGGAACAATATTTTTAGATGAGATTGGTGAAATGCCCTTAGGTACTCAGTCAAGATTATTAAGGGTGTTGGAAAATGGTGAATTCATAAAAGTTGGTTCTTCCAAAGTTCAAAAAACTGATGTAAGAGTGGTAGCCGCCACCAATGTTAATTTATTTCAGGCAGTAGACAAGGGAAAATTCAGGGAAGACCTTTATTATAGATTAAACAATGTACCCATATTTGTGCCGCCTTTGAGAGAAAGGGGGCACGATATTGAACTATTATTCAGGAAGTTTGCCATTGACTTTGCAGAAAAATACAGGATGAAAGCAATCGCCCTGACCTTTGATGCAAAAGAAAAGCTATTAAAATTTCGGTTTCCCGGGAATATTCGCCAGCTCAAAAATATTGTTGAGCAAATTTCTGTTATAGAATCAGACAGAGAAATCAACGCCGAAGTGCTCTCAAAATATCTTCCGGAAGATCAGGTCAGCAGGTTGCCTATGATTTACAGGGAAACCCAAAAAGAAGAATCCTTTTCCGAAAGGGACTTACTTTATAAAGTGTTGTTCGACATGAAAAAAGACATGAACGATCTTAAAAAACTCGTTCTGGAAATTATAAAAGACGAAAGACATGGCAAGCAAATTCTTCAAGATCATAAAGAGCTGTTTCACAATGTAGAGCTTGAAGAAGAAACCTTAAACAATGACAACGGAAATGAACCCTACATTATAGAAGAGGAGAACGACCGCAACAAGCGGCTGGAAATAGCAAAAATTGAAGACATACAGCACGAAACAGAAGAAGACTCCCTATCGCTGGAAAAGAAAGAAAAAGAAATGATCATAAAGGCGCTAAAGAAAAACAATCATAAAAGAAAATATGCAGCCAATGATTTAGGGATCTCCGAGAGAACTTTATATAGAAAAATTAAACAATACGATTTAGAAAATATCTAAAAACATTAGAGTTTACGATCAAAAAATCTTTAATTGTACTTTAAAATGAGTAAAAAATCCAAAATAGCATCATCCAATATATTTAATATAATTATTTTAAGTTTCTCACTGTTGTTTATAACCAGCTCATGTGGCGTGTATTCATTTTCAGGGGCGAATATTCCGCCTGAAATAAAATCCTTAACCGTGATGAATATATACAATAATGCTGGATCTGGACCTGCTAACTTAGCACAACAGCTTACTCAGGACTTAAAGGATTATTTTCAGCAAAACACTAACCTAAACTTAATTAATACCGGCGGAGATCTCGTGTTTGACGGAAGTATAGAGGGATATGTTACAACTCCTGTAGCGCCAACCGTTTCTTCAGGAACCAATACTTATCCGACTACATCAAAAACCCGTTTGACGATTACTGTAAAAATTAATTATACCAATACGAAAGACGAGAAAGCGAATTATGAAGAATCATTTGTTCAGTATGAAGATTTTGATGAAGCAACACAATCTTTGACTTCTGTTGAAAATGAATTAATAGAAAAAATAAATGAAAAGCTAGTTTTTGATATCTTTAATAAAACTTTTTCAAACTGGTAAAACAAAGCTTGTGGATAAAAACAAATTTTCAAATCTTATACAACATCCTCAATCATTATCAGACGTAGATCTGGCGGATCTTAATGAAATTATAAAAAACCATGCCTATTGCCAGATTCCCTATTTCCTTATTGCAAAACATTATTATCAAAATAACCTCCCCGAAAAAGACAAACACATTCATAAAGCTTCAGCCTATACACTGGATAGAAAAATTCTGAAAAAGTTTATAACGACTCCTTTTACGATACAAGAGCAACAGGAGGAGTCTCCAACTTCTGACGAAGAAAACACTGTTACCGAGGAACAGGGAAATAATTTATCAGAAAATTCTTTTGAAAAATCAACAGATCAAAATTCTGCTGAATCAGAAAACATATCAGCCAAGGAAGAACTTCAAGAGTTAACAGAAACTACTGAAATTCAAATTAATAAATCTGAAACTTCAGAGGAATTAACCCGTGAAGCGAAACAAAGTATAATTGAAGTCGATCACACTTCAAATGATGATATTTCCTTAGATAAAAACAGCAAAGAAGATCATGAGGAGCATACTTCCGAAACAGTTGAAAATGGAATAGTAGAAATTGATACCAATGCTGTTTCAGAAGACAAAAATACTTCAAAGGAAAACAAGAAAGCTTTTGTATCCCAAGGACTTTCCGAAGAGAAAGCGCACAAAATTGAGGAACCGGATGATTCCTTTATATTAGGTTATTTAAACAATTTAAAATCAGACACGGATCAAACGCCGAATTACAGAAGAAAACACCAGGACGATTTGATTGAAAGATTTATCAAATCACGCCCTTCACTATCCAGACCGTCAAGCACTGTTGAAAAGGAAAATGCAGAGGATCTATCCGAACCAAGTATTACAATAGATGCCAACCTTATTTCTGAAAATCTGGCAATAATAATGGTGAAGCAAGGAAAAGTAGAAAAAGCAATAGATATATATAAGAAGTTAATTTGGAAATATCCCCAAAAAAAGGCTTACTTTGCAAATCGTATTCAAGAGTTAAAAAAATAAGAAAATGTTTTATTTAATAATAGGTGTAATAGTTCTGGCCTCAGTGTTGTTGATAGTAGTAGTATTGGCTCAAAATCCAAAAGGTGGTGGAGTATCTAGTCAATTCGGAGGTTCGGGTGCAAGTCAGTTAATTGGTGTAAAGAAAACAGGCGATCTTTTAGAAAAATTAACCTGGGGTTTTGCCATTGCGATATTGGTTTTAAGTCTATCCTCAAATATACTGATTGACAGCATGGATGGAACCAAGGATGCCGGAGTTAACCCTGATATAGAGAAAGCAATCGAAAGTCAAGGTAATATACCTTTAAAAAAGGCACCAGCTCAAAACGCTTTTCCAATAGATACCACGAAGAATAATTAATCGACAAATACAAAAAATTTAAAAGGGTTCATATCGAACCCGTTTTTTTATGTCCAGGTTGTAGAAATATATTTTACGAGCAGCCTTTTGGCAATAGGAAGAATGGTCTCCTGAAAAGGAACAACTACTTTAGACTCCACCATATAAGTAGCAGGATTGGTCAGATTACCATACTTTTTAACCAAATCCAGTTTAATGGTTTCAAATGATCTCCCTAAACTGCTCCTTACATTTTCCAAAAATGTAGTATGCACACCTCTGAATTTTTCATTAGCGCTCTCAAAAATCGTAAAATGGTATTGGTAAACGCTTGTGTCCGGTTTATCTCTCACGTTTATAAATAGAAATCCTTCCTCATTGCTAATAGAAGCTACGCCCACTGGATAAATCTGCAGGTTTTCTTCTACATACTCATAAATGTCTTTTCCCTCATTTAAAGTATCTTTTAATTGAGGCAATGAGTATAAAATAATTTCCTCCAGTTCCTGCATTACGTTATCATCATCGATAATTTTCTGATAAGTGAGCGTAAGCCGTTCAAAGTCTGCCTTTGTAATTTCTTTTGGAAAATTTTCAAATATTAATTGCTTATTTTCCTTCAGACTTAACAAATTCTGATAATGAAAAATTATGTCAGAAAGGCATGGATAAAGTTTCCCTTGACCAAATTCTTCCTTTACATTCTTCAAATAGGCAAGCAAAACATATTTCTTATATTCAAAATCAATTAAGCCTTGAGTAAGCCATTCTTTATCTAGTTGCATAACCCTGATTTTTTTTAAGATAATTTACCTGTATCGGGGAACAAAAGAACGGCAAAAAAAGTGACATTGTTACATTGAAGGGAAAATAGGCGAAAATGGACTTTTCTGACAAAATGACTAATTAAGACCATAATTTTAGTCAACTTTACGAATGGCATAGGAAATGCTAAGTAATGGGAGACTTAAATTTAATTTAAAAATCAAATAATATGTCAAAAGTTAACATCAAACCATTAGCAGACAGAGTTCTTGTTGAGCCTGCTGCCGCTGAAGAAAAAACTGCTTCCGGTATCATTATTCCCGACACTGCTAAAGAAAAGCCTCAAAAAGGTCAAATCATTGCTGTAGGATCAGGTAAAAAAGATGAGCCTATCACTGTAAAAGTAGGCGATACCGTTCTTTATGGAAAATATTCAGGTACTGAAATATCTGTAGATGGCAAAGACTACCTGATTATGCGTGAATCTGACATTTTTGCGGTTATCTAATTGTCAGTTGTAATAATCATTTAAAATCAATCATTTAACTTTTTAAATTTCAAAAATTAAATAACATGGCTAAAAAGATATATTTTGACACAGAGGCTAGAGATAAGCTGAAAAAAGGTGTTGACACTCTTGCTGATGCAGTAAAAGTAACCTTAGGTCCTAAAGGTAGAAATGTAATTCTTGACAAGAAATTCGGCGCTCCTACCATCACAAAAGATGGTGTTACAGTGGCCAAAGACATTGAATTAAAAGATCCAATTGAAAATATGGGAGCTCAACTGGTAAAAGAAGTTGCTTCTAAAACTGCTGATAGTGCCGGAGACGGTACTACTACTGCTACGGTTTTAGCGCAGGCAATTTTCTCTGCTGGTATTAAAAACGTAGCCGCCGGTGCTAATCCTATGGATCTTAAAAGAGGTATCGACAAGGCTGTTCTAGCTGTTGTTGAACACCTTAGAAAACAATCAAAACCAATCAGTCAATCGAGCGAAATCGCCCAGGTTGCTACTATTTCTGCCAATAACGATGAGACTATCGGTAAAATGATAGCTGATGCTATGGACAAAGTTGGAAAAGACGGCGTAATCACTGTAGAAGAAGCTAAAGGAACTGAAACAGAAGTTAAAACTGTAGAAGGTATGCAGTTTGACAGAGGTTATTTGTCACCTTATTTTGTTACAAATACAGAAAATATGGAAGCTGATTTGGAAAGAGCTTACCTATTAATATATGACAAAAAGGTTTCTTCAATGAAGGAATTACTTCCAATCCTTGAGCAAGTTGCACAAACTGGCAAACCGCTTGTGATCATTGCGGAAGATGTGGATGGAGAAGCGCTTGCTACATTGGTAGTGAACAAGATAAGAGGTGCTTTAAAAGTTGCAGCAGTTAAAGCTCCAGGTTTTGGAGACAGAAGAAAAGCAATGTTGGAAGACCTTGCCATCCTTACGGGAGGTACTGTTATCTCTGAAGAAAGAGGTTACAAATTAGAAAATGCTACTTTAGATTACTTAGGAACTGCCGAGAAAGTAATTATCGACAAGGATAATACTACCATTGTAAACGGTGACGGTACTAAGGAAAATATTACTGCTCGTATCAATGAGATCAAAGCTCAGATTGAAAAAACAACTTCTGACTACGACAAAGAAAAATTACAAGAAAGATTAGCTAAATTATCCGGTGGAGTAGCTATTCTTTATATCGGTGCAGCTACTGAGGTTGAAATGAAAGAAAAGAAAGACAGGGTAGACGATGCGCTTCATGCTACAAGAGCTGCCGTACAGGAAGGTGTAGTAGCTGGTGGTGGTGTTGCTTTAATACGTGCGCTTGATGCTTTAAAAGACATCAAAGTAAGCAACCAGGATCAGGAAACAGGAGTGAACATTATTAAAATTGCTCTTGAAGCTCCTTTAAGAACAATCGTTGCTAACTCAGGTGGAGAAGGTTCTGTAATCGTTCAAAAAGTAAGAGAAGGCAAAGATGACTTCGGATACAATGCCCGCGATGATAAATTCGAGAATTTATTCAAAATCGGAGTTCTTGATCCAACTAAAGTAACAAGATTAGCTTTAGAAAATGCAGCATCAATTGCTTCTCTTCTGTTAACTACCGAATGTGTAGTTGCTGAACTTCCTGAAGAAAACGCTCCTGCTGGTGGTGGACACGGAATGCCAGGTGGAATGGGCGGAATGGGCGGAATGATGTAAAAGACCTAAAAATCACAATAAAAAAAACCTCAGCGCTTTGCTGAGGTTTTTTTATTGTCTATAGTTATAAAATAAATATTTTCAGTCTAAAAATCTTCCTCTTCTTCTTCCTTAATCACAATCATTTCGATGGGCAGCTTTATTATCTCTCTGAAATCCTCTCCTGACTCCTGCATATCTTCGTCTTCTTCGTCATAATACCACTCCACCTTGGCAATACTTCCATTCTTATGGATTCTTTCCAGTTTTCTAAAAATTTCAACCAGACACTTGGAAGAGCTCGTGTTAAAATACTCCAACCGAATGGTCATTTTGGTATCCTTGTTAGGGTTATTTGAATAAGTATCCAACCAGTCCATAAGCGGCTTGTAGAACTCTATCGAGTTCTCAGGAATAGATCTCCCGGAAATCTCAAAATACCCGGTATTGTATTCAAAGCTTAATTTAGGTGTTTTTGGTGTAGCTTCCTGGTAAAAGTTCTTCATATTTTATTAAGCAGAAATTTTAACTTCTAAACTAAAAAAAGAATAGTTCTCATTGATTTTTTTAAAATTATAATTAATCTTTTCTCCTGATCTTCTGGCAATATCGATTATCCCTAATCCAGCTCCCCCTTTATTAGATACCCCCCCTTTATAAAGCGTCTGGCGGTATACTGACTTCAATTCTTCTTCACTCAGGGAATTTATGGAATCTATTTTGGCCTTTAATTCTGCCACTTTAGAATGATGAATGTGGTTCCCTGTAATAATTTGATATTCTGTCTCATTTTTATTGAGCAAAAAAAGTATCGACGTTAGTTCCTGATTTTCCCCTTCATTAGCATCATAATGATGGTAAATATTTTGCAAAATCTCTACTAATATATTAAATACTTTTTTTCTCAGCCTGGACCTCAATTCTATCTTTCCGAGTTTACTTTCAGCGGTTTGAAGTAAACTATTAAACATCTCTTCAGATACATTACCTTTATAAGCAAGTACGATATTCTTGCTTTGCATATTTTGATAATATTCGTAAATATCAATCATTTACTTATATGCTTTTTTTATAAAGTAGGAGAAGTTAAAACGTATGTTTAATTCCAGGCAACTTACAAAATATATTGTAATTTTTTCATCAAAATAGAATTTATTTTAGAAAAAAGAAAACTTATTTAATTTTCAAACCATGAACATGTTAAACAACTCCAACAGAATTAAAAATAACATGTCGAAAGCTTCTTTATCTTACTTCTCCCATTAGTTTTCTGATCCATTTATTCAAAAGCAATATTATCAGGCCGGAAACCATCATTACTTTTACAACTATCCAAAATAAATCGGGAAGGAGCTGGGGGTTTGCTGCAATTGCATTTTCGTCAAATTCACCGGCAAAAAGGCCGGCAATAAGATTCCCAAAGGCAAGGGACATAAACCATACACCCATCATTTGACCTCCCAGTCTTGTAGGGGATAATTTTGTAACAGCGCTTAGTCCTACGGGATAAAGACAGATTTCACCGAAAGTATGTAGGAGGTAGGTGGTAACCAACCAGGCCGGCAATGCTTTTTGTCCGTCAACTACCACTAAAGCAGCGCCGATCATTACCAAATATCCAAGGCCCATAAAAAATAGCCCTAAGGAGAACTTTACAGGAGTAGAAGGATTTAGCTTCTTTTTATTGAGCCGTAGCCAGAGCCAGGCAAATATGGGGGAAAAGATAACGACAAAAATAGGAGGAGCAGATTGAAGCCATCCCGCGGGCATTTCCCAGCCAAAGATCATTCTGTCTGTATACCTTTCTGCAAATAAATTAAGCGAAGAACCTTGTTGTTCATAACCTGCCCAAAACATGGAAGAAAAGATAAAAAGGATACCGATTACGGCCAACTTCTTTCGCTCTTGTGCATCTAATTTTTCAAAGATAAAAATATAGGCAAAATAAAGAATTACGCTCCCCGCGATAATCAAAGTAGAGACCTGTGCAATGGTAACAGGGTTAATTTTAATGATCTCCAACATCAAAAGCAGGATCAGAAGACCAATTCCAATGGCCAGAATCCATAAACTTATTTTTATGTTTTTCTCAAAGGATTTTTGTTTTGAAGGATCTTCATTCCTGGAAGGCTGTAACCCTATTTCTCCCAGATTACGCTCGCTTAGCTTGTATTGTACCAACCCTAAAACCATTCCCAGTCCTGCTGCGGCAAATCCATAATGCCAGTTAATATTTTCACCTAAATAGCTGGTAATAAAAGGAGCTGAAAAAGCGCCAAGGTTGATTCCCATATAAAAAACCGAAAATCCTGAATCTCTTTTATCTTGTTGGTCCGGAGGATAAAGAGCGCCGACCATGCTACTGATATTGGGTTTTAATAAGCCTGTTCCTACAACAATAAAAAAAAGACCTAAGAAAAAGGTTTGGGTATAAGGCAGTGCAAGGCAAAAATGACCGAGGGTAATTAAACATCCTCCATAAAAAACAGCTTTTCTTAGCCCCAATAACCTGTCTGCTACCCATCCACCGGGAAGCGCCAGAAGATAAACCATCATGGCATAAAGTCCGTAAATGGCATTGCCTGTTTTATCATCCAGACCCATACCACCTTCTTCCACGCTGGCTACCATAAATAAGACCAGGAGTGCTCTCATCCCATAATAGCTGAACCTTTCCCACATTTCTGTAAAAAAGAGTGTAGAAAGCCCCCGTGGATGTCCGAAAAAGGTATTATCAGAATTATCTTTTAGCGCCATGGAAATGGTAAGGGTTTATTTGGAGAATGACTATAATCTATTCGGAAAAATAAATAATAAAAAAGTCTCCGGCGGAGACTTAAAAATAAGATTTTTTGATGATTAGTTTCTTTTGTTTAGCTCATCCCTGATTTTAGCCGCTTTTTCGTAATCCTCTTTTTCCAGGGCCTCATTTAACAACTCTTTAAGTTTATCAAATGAAAAATCCTTTAGAGAATTGGTAGAGGAAGGTTTTGAGGATGAAATTATATTTTTTGATGACTCGGCTTTTGCCGGAATATCTTCTTCTTCGTTAGATTCACTTAAAACAATTCCGGCTTCGGAAAGAATGGCTTCAAATGTAAAAATGGGCACGTTAAATCGTATTCCGATGGCAATGGCATCAGAAGGACGTGCATCTACTTCTACGCTTTTGCTTCCATCGGTGCAGACTATTTTTGCATAAAACACCCCTTCTTTCAGATCAGAAATGACAATTTCCTTAATGGAAAACTTAAAGCTGTTGGCAAATGATTTGAATAAGTCATGGGTCATAGGCCTGTTGGGTACAATCTTTTCAATTTCTATCGCTATTGCCTGAGCTTCAAACATTCCTATAATAATGGGTAATCTTCTATTACCTTTCTCTTCCCCCAATACAAGTGCAAACGACCCAGATTGTGACTGGCTGGAAGACAACCCTAATATTTCTAATTTAATTTTATTCAATTTATAACCTATTTAATCTTTTTAATTGCTTCAGTTAACTTAGGAACTACTTCAAAAACATCTCCAATTATGCCATAGTCTGCTGCTTTAAAAAACGGAGCATCGGCATCTTTGTTTATTACTACTATAACTTTTGAAGAATTTACGCCTGCCAAATGTTGAATTGCCCCAGAAATCCCTAAAGCTATATATAAATTAGGAGAAACTTTTATTCCTGTTTGACCGACATGCTCATGATGCGGCCTCCAGTCCATATCCGATACCGGTTTAGAACATGCGGTAGCAGCACCCAAAGCTTTCGCCAGATCTTCAAGAATTCCCCAGTTTTCAGGCCCTTTCATTCCTCTGCCACCGGACACGACAATTTCAGCTTCCGGCAATAAAACATCTCCAGATGTTTTTTCTATATTTTTTACATTTATGGCAAAATCCGTCTCCGATATATTAGGTTGGAATTTTTCTATTGTGGCAACACCTGTGCCCTCTGTAATACTAAAAGCATTTTTCTTTAGGGTAATTACTTTTTTAGCTGACGTCATTTCAGTTAATGCAAAAGCTTTACCTGTATAAATGCTTCTTTTAACAGTAAAGCCATTGGACATTTCCGGAAGGGCAACTACATTAGAGGCCAGGCCAGCATTTATTTTGGCTGATACTCTTGCACCTACCGCATCACCAATGGAAGATTTCGCTAAAATTAAAATATCGTATCCTTCTTTTTCCATTGCTTGAGA
>DASPJL010000028.1:0-13045 GCA_035628645.1 Cytophagales bacterium
CAGTATCATGTTTCCGACCATTTTCAGCTTAGGCTTGAAAAATCTAGGCCCTCATACTCAGAAGGCATCTTCCTATATAGTAATGGGAGTCGCAGGCGGGGCGGTGTTTCCGCCACTGATGGGTTTAATTGCCGATAAAGATGTTGCCCTGGCATACTATCTT
Organism: Cytophagales bacterium; assembly: GCA_035628645.1. Lineage (GTDB taxonomy): Bacteria > Bacteroidota > Bacteroidia > Cytophagales > Cyclobacteriaceae > DASPJL01. The sequence continues at coordinate 164 of DASPJL010000028.1, forward strand.
CCAATTATATGCTACCTGGTAATCTTTTTATTTGGCTATAAACTTTACAAGTCAGAGTAATTCAGTTTGCAAGATTTGACACACCGCTCTAAGCTGAAATAGGAATGACACTAGTTCGATTTACTGAAATGTTTTTTAAAAATCATTCATTCAATATTTACAGAGGTGAGTTCAAATTTCGTTTGGTAAATTGCTTTGCTAAATCGGTTTACTGTATATTTGAAAAATCGGTTCTATATTATTGTTTTAACCCTAGTTTACCCCGACCGTGAGTCGATATTGTTCTTATGTGGATATACTTAAAAAAGCATTGTTATTTCGTCTTTGTAATCTTATTCATTATTGGAAATGTTGTTCCGCTTAATGCACAAACCGCTTATTTTGTAGATGGCTATCATGGCGGTGTATATGGACATTATCCTAAGTGGAAAACTCAATTTATCGTAGATCAACTCCGCAAGAATCCTGAATGGAAAATCAATCTGGAAATAGAACCGGAGACCTGGGATTCGGTGAAAGTATATAATCCTGACGCCTACAATGAATTTAAGCAAGCACTGACTGATCCTTTTTTCAGGGACCGTATTGAATTTGTGAATCCTGCTTATGGACAAAGCTATTTATTCAATACTTCGGGAGAAAGTGTGATCAGGCAATTTTCTTATGGGATTGATAAAATCAAGTCACATTTTCCATCCGTTAATTTTCTTACCTATAGCACTGAAGAACCTTGTTTCACCAGTGCATTGCCTCAAATACTCAATTCTTTCGGTTTTAAGTATGCAGTCCTCAAGAATCCAAATACCTGTTGGGGTGGATATACACGAGCTTTTGGCGGGGAAAAAATAAATTGGATCGGCCCTGACCAATCCTCAATAACCACAGTTCCAAGATATGCCGTTGAAGCCCTCGAAGAAGGGTCAACCTGGCAAACTACAGCATGGGCCAATGCTGAAGAATATGTCGATGCCTGCCTGCAAGCGGGGATTAGCCATCCTGTAGGGATGTGTCTGCAGGATGCCGGCTGGAAAGGTGGTCCGTGGTTGGGAATTGTTAAGAACACGTACCAACCTTCTGTGTATACCTTATGGAGAGATTATTTTGGAAAGGTTAGTGCCTCCAACCCAACGGAATCCTGGAAGTTTAGCCAGGAGGATATTCTGGTAAGCCTTGTTTGGGGTTCGCAGATATTACAGAAGCTTGCTCAGCAGGTTCGTGCAGCTGAAAACAAGATCGTCGTCGCTGAAAAGATTGCCGCGATGAATGCTTTTTACAACGGTTCCTCCTACCCTAGTCTGGAATTTGACAGAGCCTGGAGAACGTTATTGCTGGCTCAGCACCACGATTGCTGGATTGTTCCTTATAATGGAAAACCGGGGGATACATGGGCAGACAAGACAAAGGACTGGACTGATTTTACCAATTTAAAAAGCGATAGTATTATAAGTAGGTCACTTCCAAATTTTGTAGGAGAAAACGAAAATATTAAGGGTAAATTCATTCGCGTAGTGAATACAACAGCCTCTTCAAGAAAAGGTGTTGTATCCGTACCTCTTCCTTATGACGCCGATGGAAATTCTTTGGGAATTCAGGATGAAAAGGGTACATGGATTAAATCCCAACTTGTTACAGATGAGTCAAAGCAACGGAAAGAATTGCTATTTATAAGTGATGTTCCTTCCGTAGGTTATAACACTTATCAGATCAAAGAAATAAAAAAACGTTCCTCAAAAAAGTCAGCCTCAGTCGAGAGCAAAAAGGATAATACTTATTTAATTGAAACCAAACTTTACCAGATACTCCTCGATGCTTCACACGGTGGGATTATAAAGAGCCTTAAAGCAAAATCACTAAAAAATAAAGATTTTGTTGATTCATCAAATGATAGAAGTTTCAATGAGATCCGTGGTTTTTTTTATGATGAAAATAAATTTATTTCTAGTAAAGATTATCCTGCCCATGTGAGAATTATCGAAAATGGACCAATTAGAACCAAGGTAAATATAGAAGGAAAAATAGGAGAACATCCATTTAAGCAAACCATCACTTTGTATGAAAATGATCCAAAGATAGACTTTGATCTTACGATAGATTGGAATGGAAACCCTGGTATAGGCAAATATTCGCAAGCCAAAAATTATAAATCAGAAGATCCTGAAAAGGCTTTTTACAACGATCAGTATAAATTACTGGCGCTGTTTCCATTCAACGTTCAATCGCCCAAAGTGTACAAAAATGCGCCCTTTGATGTAACCGAAAGCAGGCTTAAAAATACGTTTTTTAACAGGTGGGACAGCATTAAAAATAACATCATACTAAACTGGGTGGATGTAGAAGATGCCTCAGCAGGATATGGAATGTCCTTATTTACCGATCACACCACAAGTTATGCATTCGATGGGAACAATACACTTGGCTTGACATTACAATATTCAGGGACAGCATTGTGGGGAAGAGATTACAAGATCACAGGACCATCGCATATAAAATTTGCTTTATTGCCTCATGCCGGTAAATGGGATGTCGCCGCAGTAAGCAGTGCTTCTTCACAATGGAATGAACCTTTAGTAACAGGAATATCCGGAGAAAGACCTGAAAACTGGAGCCGTTCATTTCTTTCCTTAAGTCGAAAAGGATGGGAGATTTCCGCCTTGCAAATGGAAGGACAGGACGTTCTGTTAAGGTTATTCAATGCTGCGGATGACGATACTTCCGGAGAGATAATAATGGATGGACTTGTAAGCAAGGCAGAAAGTATTGAGTTAAATGGAAAAATGACGAAAGAATTGGCAGTTTCTCAAAGTAATGGGAAAAGTAAAATGACTTTGTCTATGCCTCGGTTTGGAATTCGGACTATAAAAATTAAAATAACCAAATAATACACATGAAGCAATTAAAACATATTGTACTCATTATCATTTTGCTATGTGAGATTAATATTTCAGTTGGACAGGGATTGAAGAAATTTCCGGAAGGATCCAGAGTGGCATTTGTTGGAAACAGTATTACCGAAGCCGGTTTTTACGAATCCTATATCTGGTTGTATTATATGACTCGTTTTCCAGGTCAGCGGATTGAAATAATTAATGCCGGCATTGGCGGCAACACGGCAAAAGATATTGTAGCACGTTTTGATGATGATGTACTTTCAAAAAAGCCTACCGTGATTGTTTTGACCTTTGGAATGAATGATTCGGGTTACTTTGAGTACAACCAGCCTGAACCTGATAAAGCAGCGGACAAAAAGGTAGAGGAATCATACAGCAACTTTATGCTGCTGGTGGATAAATTAAAATCCGATCCAAACATTCAAAAGATCATGATGTCTTCATCTCCCTACGATGAGACGATGAAAAATAAGGACAACTACTTTCCGGGCAAGAGCAAGACCATCGAGAGAATTATTGCTTTCCAAAAAGAAACTGCATCAAAGAATCAATGGCATTTTGTAGATCTTTATTACCCGATGCAGCAGATTAATATTGATGGTCAGAAAAAGGACCCTGAATTTACAATTATTGGTAAAGACCGCATTCATCCGGGTAATGGAGGACACCTTGTAATGGCTTACTTATTTCTCAAGTCTCAGGGCTTGAATGGCCTTCCGGTGGCTGAAGTAAAAGTTGATGCCAGGAAAAAGAAATTGATCCAAAATAACAACGCTGATATCAGCAGCCTCTCAATTTCCAAAGACAATCTTTCTTTTGATTACCTGGCAAAAGCCCTGCCCTTCCCTATAGATTCCGCATCAAGAATGTGGGGTAGTGAACAAAAACAGTCAGATGCCCTGGCAGTTATTCCTTTTATGCAGGAATTCAATCAGGAAATTATTCAGGTCAATAATCTTTCCGGAGCGAAATACGAGTTGAAGATTGATGGAGAAATGATGGGTGTCTGGAACAAGGAAGATTATGAGAAGGGAATTAACCTTGCGATGATAGTAAAAACGCCTCAGTATAAGCAGGCTGTGCAGGTGATGAATCTCAACCAGGCACGTAAAGACATTGAAAATAAATTGAGGGAGTATTACAGTCTTCAGTTTAACTTTTTCCAAGGCCGGGGTCTTCTTTTTAAAGACGACCAGGCAGCCTTCGATTTGGCGAAAAAACAAGCAAAAACAGATTGGACTGTCTCGGGGAAAATTGCGGGTTACGAAAGTATGCGTTTTCCAGAAGTTCGCCAGTCCTACATAGATCAGATGAAACTAATGGAAAATATGATTTACGAGTTAAACCAGCCCAAAACACATAAAATAGAAATCACGGCAGTGAAATTTTAAAAGGTACTCATACATGAAATGAGCATGAGCGGAAGCATATCCGGACAAGGATGAATACCATGCGAATTCCATCCCGGCTTTTTGTCGGGACAAGTAATGGCCAATACAAAACAAATTATTAACACATGAAGTGAGCATGAGCGAAAGTACAACGAACAAGGATGATTATCATGCAAATTCCCATGTGACAACTAAACAACAAATTAAAAATTCATGAAACCCTCATGTAACAAAGTAACACAAAAAGGAATGAAAAGGTCGGAGGGTTCCATACGTTCCATTGAAATTAAACACATTTACGTATGAAAAGAATTATTCACTGGTGCATCATGTTGATGTTGGCTGGTTGTATGCAATCAGCTCCATCGGAGGTAATAGAGTCTTCTCCGGCCTCTTATGTTAATCCCTTTATCGGCGCGAGTACCAGTACGGGCAAGGCAGGAATTTATCATGGGTTGGGAAAAACATTTCCAGGTGCAACAACTCCTTATGGATTAGTACAGGTAAGTCCCAACACCATTACGGGAGGAGATAACGGATCGGGATATAGTTATGAGCATACTTCAATCGAAGGTTTTGCATTTACTCAAATGAGTGGCGTAGGCTGGTTTGGCGACTTGGGTAATTTTCTGGTAATGCCTACTACAGGGCCAATCAAAACCAACAGTGGAAAAGAAGATAATCCTGACGCCGGGTATAGGTCACGTTATGATAAAAAACAAGAAAAAGCATCAGCAGGATATTATACCACTTATTTGACAGATTATAAAATCAAAGCTGAATTGACAGCAGCACCGCACAGTGGTATATTACGATTTACATTTCCTGAAAATAAGCAGTCCCGAATTCAGATAGATCTGGCAAGAAGAGTTGGAGGTACTTCTGTAAAGCAATATGTCCAGGTAGTTGACAAAAACACTATTAAAGGATGGATGAAATGTACTCCTGAAGGAGGAGGATGGGGAGATGGGGAAGGAAAGGCAAATTATACAGTTTATTTCTATGCTCAATTCAGCAAACCTTTGCAAAAGTTTGGCGTGTGGTCTGCCGATATTCCCGACAGTTGGAGCCGTAAACGTGATGATGTGCAGGGTGAGCGTTATCAAAAAAGAATTTCAGAAGCAGTATTGTTGGATTCGGCAGTTGAAAAAGAAGGCAAACACTTAGGCTTCTACACGGAATTTCCAACACAGGAAAATGAACAGGTGTTAATGAAAGCCGGAATTTCATTTGTAAGTGTAGAAGGGGCTGAGGAAAATTTGAAAGCAGAAATCAAAGACTGGAATTTTGATGGAGTGCATCAAAAATCTGTGGATCAATGGAATAAAGCATTAGAAAAAATAACCGTCAGCGGTGGAACCGATGATCAGAAAACTGTTTTTTATACTGCCCTTTATCACACCATGATAGATCCGCGTGTATTTTCGGATGTTGATGGAAGCTTTGTTGGGGGAGATGGAAACATCCACAAGTCTTCAGCTTATACGCGGAGAACGATTTTCAGTGGCTGGGATGTATTCAGGAGCCAATTTCCGCTTCAAACAATTATCAATCCTGAGCTGGTAAATGACATGTCAAATTCTTTAATTGACCTGGCGCACGAAACCCAAAATTCGTATTTGGAGCGCTGGGAGCTTTTAAATGCTTATAGTGGATGTATGATCGGTAATCCCGCTATTTCTGTAATGGCGGATGGGTATAACAAAGGCATATTACAAGTCGACGATAGTGTGTTGTTGGCCCTTGCTGTTAATACAAGTGAAAAATTCGGAAATGGAAAACGTGGATTTACTTCCAAACCTTTTGGAATTTCAAACACACTGGAGTACGCCTATACCGAGTGGTGTACAGGCGTTTTGGCCAGTAAAATGGGAAAAGACAGCCTTGCTAAAATATATTTTGATAGAGGTCAGAATTACAAAAATATTTTTGACGATTCTACAAAATGGTTCCGTCCTAAAACTGAAAAAGGCACTTGGGAATCCTGGCCTGAAGAGGGAAGATTGAAGCAGTGGTATGGCACTATTGAAAGTAATGCCTATCAGCAGGGTTGGTTTGTTCCACAGGATGTAGAAGGTATGATCAAACTCCTTGGAGGAGAGGAAAATGTAAAGAATGATCTGATTAATTTCTTTGAAAAAGCTCCGAAGGATTTTTTATGGAACGACTACTATAATCATGCAAACGAACCCGTTCATCATGTCCCATTCCTGTTCAACTACGTTCATGCACCCTGGCTGACACAAAAGTGGACCCGTGCCATTTGTGACCGTGCATACAATAATTCTGTTGAAGGCTTGGTAGGAAATGAAGATGTGGGGCAAATGTCCGCATGGTATGTGCTTGCGTCCTCTGGTTTGTACCAGGTTTGTCCCGGCAAAAACCGATACGACATTACCAGTCCTTTATTTGACAAAATTTCCTTTCGCCTCGATTCAAAATATTTTGCAGGAAAAGATTTTTCTATTATAACTCATGATAATAGCCCGGAAAATGTATACATTCAATCGGCAACATTAAATGGGACTGATTACAACAAAACCTATTTGGATTTTAAGGATATAGTGGAAGGAGGAGAACTACATTTGTATATGGGCAAAAATCCAAACAAAAATTTTGGAAGAGATCTGTAAGAAGCTCATATCTTTACGTTAATATTATTTCTCAAATTAAAAAAATGCTTTGATAAATCCATTAAAGATAAGTCTTGACATTTTGATATAACTAAGAAAAAATGGCAAAAACAAAACCTTCAATAAATGATCTGGCCAGGAAATTAAATATCTCTAAAACAACAGTTTCATTTATTCTGAATGGGAAAGCTAAGGAAAAAAGGATAAGCGATGAATTGGTTGAAAAAGTAAAAACCGAAGCTTCAAAACTAGGATATCAACCTAACCAATTTGCCAAAGGTTTACGCACAGGAAGAACAAATATAATTGGCCTTATGGTTGAAGATATTTCAAATCCATTTTATGGAAGTATTGCAAAAATGATAGAAGAGAAAGTCTATTTAAATGGATATAGAATTATTTATTGCAGTACCGAAAATGATAAAAATCGGGGAAAAGAATTTCTTTCCATGTTCACTACATTAGGCGTTGATGGATGCATTATAGCTCCGACAATGGGAATGGAGGAGGACATAAGAGAGTTGGCGGAGAATGGTATGAACATCGTTCTATTTGATAGAAAGTTCAGAAATACAGCAGCAGATGCGGTGATGGTAAATAACAGGGAAGGCATGTACAATGGTGTAAAATATCTGATTGATAAGGGATTGAAGAACATTGCCTTAATTGCTCTTGCGCTCGACAAGCCCGAAAAAGAAGAACGTATTATTGGATATAAGGAAGCAATCGCTGATTATGGTTTAGTTCCACATGTATATCCCCTTCCTTTTAAGGTTCGATATCAGGATTACGTAGAGGAAATAATAGCCATCCTGAGTCAAAACAAAGAATTTGATGCGGTTGTGTTTGGAACCAATTATTTAGGTATTAGTGGCCTGGAGGCTATCAATAAGCTGGGATTAAAGATTCCTGAGGATCTTGCCATAATTTCCTTTGATGACCACGACTTATTCAGAATTCATAAACCGGGCATTTCTGTGATCGCACAACCCATGGAAGAAATAGCCCAAACAGCCATAGAAACTCTTTTGCAAAAACTACAAAATCCTGAAGATAAAAAGTCCAGCAAAACAATTTCCTTATCTACATCTTTGATTATCAGGGAATCATCATAGATCTAAAAATAAAAATTCCCTTGAAAAGAAACGCATGCTTATCGTTAACCAATTATATAAATGAATTATAAAGGTCTTCAATATGTCTTGATAGTTTCATTTACAGGGTTTCTTTTCGGGTTTGATTCCGTAGTGATATCAGGTGTGAATTTACCGCTTAAACATTTTTGGAACACTTCTGATTGGTTTCATGGTACTTTTATTATTTCCATATCCTTGTGGGGAACATTAGTTGGGGCTCTTTTGGGCGGATACCCTACAGAAGCCCTAGGAAGAAAACCAACCCTTATAATTGTCGGAACTATGTTTTTAATTTCAGGATTGGGAACTGCCTTAGCAACAAGACCTGAAATGTTTTCCTTTTTCAGGTTTATCGGAGGTTTGAGTACAGGCCTGGGTTCTATCGCAGCACCCACTTATATTTCCGAGACTGCTTCTCCAAAAAACAGGGGTAAATTAGGCATGTTGTTCCAGCTCAATATTGTCCTGGGAATCTTAATGGCATTTCTTTCAAATTATTTTTTTACTGGTATCTCTGAAAATAATGACTGGAGGTATATGCTAGGAGTTCTCGCAATTCCCGCCTCTATTTATACTGTACTTTTGTTCAGTATAAGTGAAAGTCCAAGATGGCTCATTGTTGCCAGAAATAATACCGAAAAGGCGCTGGCAATAATGAATTCGATAAGTTCTAAAAATGAGGTAAATAACTTGTTGAATTCCCTTAAAAAAGAAGATTTAAAAAACAATCGGGATAGTCAACGTTTATTTTCAGGAAAGTACAACAGGATTTTAATTTTATCCCTTTTAATGACGTTTTTTAATCAATTCTCAGGGATAAGTTTCATTTTATTTTATGCTCCTGAAATATTGGAAAAAGCTGGATTTGGGACTTCCGAGTCCCTTTTAAGCTCCGTATCCATTGGGGTTGTCAATCTTTTATTTACAATTATCGGCATTTACCTTATTGATAAAATAGGAAGAAAGCAACTCATGTATTGGGGATCTGTTGGCTACATTATTAGCTTATCAATGACTGCATGTAGTTTTTATTTTTCTCTGTCGGCAATCGTTACACTCATTTTTATACTTCTGTTTATTATTTCCCATGCAATAGGACAGGGCGCAGTAATTTGGGTGTTTATCGCGGAAATTTTTCCAACTAAAATACGACCGTATGGACAAGCTTGGGGATCGGGGTTATTAAATGGCTTTGCGGCCCTGATTGCACTTTTTGGGGCGGTATTGATTAATAATTATCCATCCTGGCTAATCTTTGCTTTTTTTGCTGTCCTAATGGTTTTTCAACTGTTGTTTACCTATTTTATGATGCCAGAAACAAAGGGTGTTTCATTGGAGGAGTTAGAAAGCCAGATAGTCACTCAGCCTAATTACAACACTTGATGCCTTTGCTGACTTTTCCTCCCTCTCTTCTACACATTCAAATTAAATGTTCTAAGAAGCGGCAAACGAAATAAAATAGCTGAAGCAATTTTTAGGAGTGCACTACATTATATCGTAGCTGAGGAGAAAATAATGTTTTCAAATATAAAGAACGAGATGTGCTATTTAAGTAAATTATTTTTTATATTAGCTAAATCGATTTTTTAAGTATATGTTATCGAAATTCACCTTAAGATTAATTTTTGTCCAGGGGACGATTGTCATGATTATGCTTAATAATGGATTGCTGAAAAGTCTTTTCAACAATCTTCTATCTCAAGTGCCCAATACCTGTTTTCTCCGAATATATTCTAGTACCAATATCATAAGCTTTGGCTATCAATCAATTAATACAACTTATTACTTACCCCATTATTTATTTAACCCTTAAAAATATGAAAATCAATTATTTACTAAGTTTAATTTTATCCGTATCTCTGATCTTTCTCTCTTGTCGAAACGACAACGTCGAACCAGGTTCAGGTAATAAAATGGCGAAAAAGGGAAGTTCACTAAGCTCGAAGGCAATTGTGGGTTCCCGGGTAAGCCAGTATGGTACCTTTACCGTTCAAAATACTTCAGGTGGATTATTTATGGAAGTATCAGGAAATCCTGCCTACAACGAAAAGTATATTAATGGCGCCAAGACAACTCAATGGGCCGCTACTTCTGCCGGTGACCTATGGCAAAAATGGCAAACTCAATACAGAAAAACCGAAAATGGCGTTGCCTACTATTCATTGATGAATCTGCACAGTGGGAAATACCTCGATGTTCCCAGTAGTTCTGCTGCTGTAGGTTTACAGTTGCAGCAGTGGGAATATAATGGTTCAAATGCCCAACTTTTTGAGTTCCGTGAAGTGGAAGGAGGTTATGCAATTATCAATAGAGGTAATGGACTTGCAGTTACAAATCAAAACAGCTCAACGTCGAATGGGACGCCTATAGTTCAGCAAACATTAGGCAGTGGGACAACAGGTAATCTCGCCCACAATAAAACTGTCACGGTACCTTCTGCAGAGAGCACCGATCATCCGGGACAATTTGCTGTAGATGGAAATGGGAGTACAAGGTGGTCAAGCCAGTATAGCGACCCTCAATGGCTATACGTGGATTTGGGTACGTCTTACAACATTAACCGGGTAAAAATAACCTGGGAAACTGCCTTAGGGAAGGATTACCAAATTCAGATTTCTAACAATGCATCGAGTTGGACTACCATCCGAACTGTCACCGGCAATACTACCTTGGTAAATGACCTAACAGGTCTCTCCGGAACAGCTCGGTATGTTCGCATGTATGGCACAGCACGAGGTACTATGTGGGGATATTCAATTTTTGAAATGGAGGTTTACGGAACTGGCAACACTGTACCAAGCAACCAAACATGGATTTTAACTGCCCTGGCCGCTGATTCTTATCGGGACGATGCAGTTACAAGATATTTCCAAAGAAATAACTCTTCTTTAGGATCCGTAGCATGGGACCAGGGAAGCAGCATTCCCTTATCATGGGGTAGTAACAATGGAAAAGTGTTGTGGGTTACTCAAGACGCATGGGATGGAAGTAAATTGCAGTCAAACAATATGTTCAGATGCAGCGACTTCTTTGACTATAACAATTCAATCATAATTCAGCAAAATAAAAACGATTGGACACCGGATGATCCAAATATGACGATCAACAGTCCTATGGGAAGACCAAAACAAATTTGTAGCAATCAGCCGGGAACCGACTGGAGTTGGCCAAGTAACGGAGTGGAAATTGGCGACAAGGTATATATGCATTGCGGTGAAGGAGTTGGTTTAGGTTTAACCAATCAGTCAATATATGTGTTAACACAAAATTCCGGGACGCTTTGGAGCGTACAACGTACCACTCCCGCAGGGATGTCAGGCCAGACCGACATTAACTACGCGTCCGGGATGGTAAAAAGAAATGATGGTTATGTGTATGCATTTGGTACACGTGGAACCGGTTTCGGCTATTCAAGTGATATACATGTAGCTCGTTTCCCTGTGAGCAACCCGATGTCCTGGTCATTTTGGAATGGATCAGGCTGGACGAGCTCTCCAACTTCCGGAACGGCGGCAAGAATAGCAGATGCCAAAGCAACAGCTGCGATCACGTACGTTAATGGTAAGTATGTAATGATCACGATGGATCAGGGCTTCAATTGTGACAATACAAGAAATATTTATGCGGCAACTTCAACAAGCCCTACCGGCCCGTTTTCGGCTCCTGTTCAGGTCTATAAAATCAACGATTTCTTCGGGGGACAATACACCCGCTACTATACACCAAATGTTCATCCTGAATTTGATAATGGGCATAATGAATTATTGATTACCTATTCCGTAAATTTCTCTGCCTGTGGTGTAAATGATTGCTCCAACGGTTACTTAGATCCCAACTACTACAGGATTCGGGGTGTAAGAGTGCCATACGCTAAGATGGGGATGTAGTATAAATACTGGTGCTGAAGGATTTCTTTTTGGAAGTCCTTTAGCATTTATAATTTTCATTTGTTTCTTTCCAAAGGCAATTCCATAAAGAGGTCTGTTTTTTCAAACCTCAGTCGATTAGAGTCCCTTTGTCGTATTTTTATTGAAGTCAATCTGCCAGGAGTGAAGGGAATTGAACTTTCAGTGAGAAATTCTTAACAATAATAACCAAGTAATTTACAGGAACTGCCGGAAAAATTGGGGATAGACAATTGCTTAATGTTAAGGAACCTTTTTTCAACATCAACAAAGATGTTCATTGGTGTCTCCAAGTCAAGGTATTCTTCCGGTATTGAGTATTTTTTTGTAATTTGAAATCCTGGATTCTAACTCCCGAACTTTCATTCAAAGGGAGTAATCCTCCCCAAAAAGAGCGCATGCTGAAGTAATGGGATTGGTCAAAAAAGGCAAGAAAGCAACATTGCTGCTTTCTTGCCAAGCTTTCACTGTTACCCTTTAAGCAATGTTGTGACTGCCATCACAACCTCTTTATAAACTATAAGAAGTAAAACTAGATGATTTTATTCTCTTATAAAACGATTTAGCACTATTTTTAATCATCCTCAATTGCCGGGCTCTCCCAATTTTTTCTGAAGAATTACCATAAAAAGCTGTTCTATTCAGGAGTAGCTATCTGGGGCATTGAATATTTATCTGGATCGGCAAAATAGCAGCCGGTGCAGCCCCTTACAAATTGTAATTGATCTTGTGCCAGTAAAATCTATTGTTTACCGACCAGGGTTCTGAAATTTACGACACTGGTAGCTACATCAGTACTGTTACTTAGCCAGTTATATTCATACTCTGCCGAGATGGCACCTTGGAATTTTTGTCTTTTGAGTTCTCTGATCACACCCGGGATATTACAAACGCCTTCTCCCCAGTGGACATCGTGCCCATTTTTGCTT
>DASPJL010000029.1:0-5866 GCA_035628645.1 Cytophagales bacterium
CTATCTGGCTATAGTTGTTTTCCTTGAACCACACGAAAACCTCGTACGGAGTATGCCCCGACTGGTAGCTAGGTGTCACGCTGTCAAAAGTATCCAGTATGCTCCATTTGAAGTCCTTCAGAAAGAAAGAAGGGAGAAAGCTGTTTACCAACGTGCGTGTCCAGGCAAACAGGTGGAAAGGTGCAAAAACAGTACAAGCTATATATGTGTAAATAAGAGGAGGATAATGTCCAAAAACAGGCCAGGTAAGCTTAAATGCCTTCCGCCAGAATTTAACAGCAGGGAGATCATAATAGCCCCCCTGTCCATATACGGCGCAGGCTGTCCAGCCACCCTTTTTAACAGTTTCAGTAATTTCATTAAACCCTTTTTTTGGATTCGGCGTGTGATGCAGTACACCGATAGTAAAAGCGCCATCAAAAACACCAGGTTTAAATGGTGAATTCAGTATGTCACCCTGAACTATTAAAACATTCGGATCGCCTTTAAAATTCTGGTATGCGGCCTCAACAGCACTGCTGTAGTCAAGTCCAACCATCCGGGCGCCTTTCATCCGGCCCACTTCTATAAACCTTCCCGGTCCGCAGCCAAAATCGGCTACCAGCTGGCCTTCAATGTTTTTCCTGTGGGTTATTTTTTCCCACATACCCATTGTAAGGCCCTCATATTTCCTGCCTTTGTTTTCGCTCTCAAATTGCACCCTCGACCACTTGTTCCACTGCCAGCCAAAGGATTTAGCATAATTTTCATTAGCATTATATCCGGCAAATCTGGGTACTCCTCTCACAATGGGGTATGCATTGGTGGAAGAAACCAGTTGGCCTTCTATTATAAAGCCGTTTTCTTCCTTTTCAATTGTAAGTGTAAGGTCTTCTTTTGTAATAGGATCACAAAGAATCGAAATGAATGATGGATGCATTTTAGTGGTTAGTAAAAGACAAAAATAGACTTTCGGCGGATACTTTAAAAATGTTTAAATCTTAACGTGTTGTGCTATCAACAAATGTTTATAACTATTTGATATAAAATATGTTGCGCGATGGTCTTTATAAGTGACTAAACCAATAAAGCCATTATGCACAACATCTATTCAAACTTCAAAAAGTTTTACCTGATTGCCAAAGATATTTTTCAAGGTGAGGTAGATAAATACCAAAATTTTCATTTTTATGCAGTAAAGCCTAAGATGAACGACCTTGAAATTATTTCCCTTTCCTGTTGTATGGAAGCTATTGGGATTGATTCGGAGAACCTCTTGTGGAGCAAGCTGATGAAAGAGTACAGTAATAACTTCAGGAATTTGATTGACCGTTCGCGGTTTAACCGCAGACGCAGAAGGCTTAGTCCATTTATAGAACGGGCTCAGCATTCTATTTCTTCAAAGCTGGATAAATATAGCAACCGCCTAATAGTTGACAGTGTGCCGGTTCCGGTTGTAAAATTAGCCCGTGAAAAAACTTTCAGGGCTTTTAAAAAATCGTTTGAAACCGTGAACAAAAGCTGGTTTATAGGATATAAGCTTCATGTAATAATTTATGATAATGGCGTGGTTCAGCAAAGTGCCATAACAAAAGGAAACATACATGATATAAATTTTGTAAAACAGCTTGAAAGGCTACCGGAGGGAAAGCAGTTACTGGGAGACAGGGCCTACATTTCAAAACAGTACAGCTTGATTTATTCGAAAAGTATTCTGTAAGATTAAAAGTTCCCTTTCGAAATAATCAATACGACTATAAAAAGCACCCAAAGAAACTCAAATCGGCCAGGCAAATGATAGAAACTTTTTTTGCCCAAATGTGCGACCAACTGAACCTTCGGAGAAATTATGCCAAAAGCTTTGAAGGCTTAGCTGTAAGGCTAACTTCCAAATTGGCAGCCATGTCTTTTTTACATTGGATAAACCATATCAATGGAAGAAAGTTAGCTCAAATTAAACATGCGCTATTTTTTTGATAGCACAACACGTTAAATCTTAATCCAGCCAGAGGGAATAAGGTCTTTGGTGTTAATTGATTCCTCAGCAAACCATCTGCCAGGTGCAATAACCATTTTTTCGGGGTTTCTATTTAACCATGCTGCCCACCAACTAAAACTACTATTTGCAATTATATTGTGTTTGCATGCAGCCATTAGTCTTAAGTCCTCATGACTATTTACAAAATCATTTTGCTCTACGTATCGGATAGCATAATGGGTTTTAAAATTTTCCTTCACAAAAGGCATATCGTTCGAAAAAATAAAAAGGGTTGGGGCATCCAACTTTGAACATACTCTTTCTACAGCTTCGTGATAATATTCGAGACTACAAACGCCATGAAACTCATTTGTTCTTTTGGCATATATATAATCTCCGCGCCGAAAATGAACTGAAACTGAGTTAGTATTATTTATTTCTGCTAAAAATTCAGCATTTAAGCCTGTTGCGGGCTGTGCAAACTCAAAGTCCTTTTGTATGGTCTGTTCTATAGAACTAAAAAATTTATGTGATTGATAAAAACCTTTAATATAAGAATCGTTCGGTGTTTCAAAAAAAGATGGAAAATATTCAAAACCAGTTTGAGCCACAATTCTTCCATTAGCGTTTATACCCAACAAATTAGCTATTTTTTTTGCTATTCCTTTTAAGGGTTTAAATCTTTTGTACTCTTCATTAGTAGGAAAATCGACTTTTAATTTGAAAACACCAAGGTGGTAAAAATATTTAACATAGGGGTATTCATCTTCATTAAAATAAACTTTTAGTTCAGTTCCAATCCTTTTAGCCAATGCTTTACCAGCAGCATACTGAAACATTTGGTTGCCTATGCCTCCCATTAAATATACTAAAATCATAAATATTTTAATATTTATATAAACAACTGCTTATTGTTTCCAAATCGTTTTCAGTTAATTCTGGATAATTACCACAATAAAAGCCATTTTCATGTAAAAAGTCGGTGCCTGGCAATTCGTAAAAGTCATTTACATATTTAGCATAAAATGGTTGTTTTTGCATATTTCCAGCTATCATAGGTCTAATTTCTATACCAGCACCTGAAAATTGTGACAAATAATATTCTCTTAGTTCGGCATTTTTACAAATTACGGGAATGGCGAAGGTAGATAGTTTTTTCATGTGATCTCTTTTGAGAACCATAAAGTCTGGGTTTGCGAGCATTATTTTTTCAAGTCGGTGGTAATTTTTCTCACGGGTGTCAATATTTTCATCCAAGAATTGTAACTGAAAAAGTCCCAAAAATCCAGTTATTTCTGTAGGTCTTAAATTATATCCTAAATCATAAAATGTGTATTTAGCGTCAAATTCAGACTTGATATTATATTTTTTCCGCCATTTAATTTGCTGTGATGCGCTAAGGTTTCTATCCCAACCGTTAGCCCGAACTATTTTTAGCATTTCTGTAAGTTCCGCATCATCAGTACAAATCATTCCTCCTTCAATAGTAGACATGTGGTGTGCTACAAAAAAAGAAAAGGTTGCCGCAACACCAAAGTTTCCTGCTTTTCCGCCTTGAATTTCACTTCCCAATGACTCGCAATTATCCTCAATTAAAATGATATTTTTTTCAGCACAAATCCGTTTTACCTGATCAATATCGCCTAAGAAACCAAGGGCGTTAGTAATAAACAAAGCCTGCATTTGAGTTTGTTCTAACCGTTCGAGTAAATTATGTGACATAATATTCAAAGTAGTACGGTCGCAATCAACAGGAACGGGAACCAAACCGGTCTGGATTATAGGCATAACATTAGTAGACCATGTAAGCGCTGAAAATCCAATTTTATCTCCATCTTTTAACCGGCCCAAATTTTTTAGAGCTTGTAATAAAGCCAAGTTGGCACTCCCACCACTGTTGAATAATATACCTTCTTTTCTACCTTGCTTTTTAGAAAACTCGACTTCAAACATAGCACAATTAGCATCCATGCTCAGTCTGTTTGATTTTAAAATGAATTCGGCCAAAGCCTTTTTAGTTTCAAACTCATTTAAAAAGGCATATTTCATTAATGGTATCATTCTTCTTATTATGGGTTTAGTTGTTGTTTATATATCATTATCATTTCTTCAATACCCTGTTCTAGAGATATTTCGGGTGAAAATCCAAGTTTTTCCATGCGACTTACATCCATGCATTTTCTCAACATGCCGTCGGGCTTGCTATTGTCCCAATGTATTTGACCTGTGTATCCGACTTTTAACATAATCAGCTCGGCCAGGTCTTTAATACTTATATCCTTACCAGTACCAATATTAATAAATTCTTCGTTATCATAATTCTTCATCATGTATAAAACTGCTGATGCAAGATCTCTAACATGCATAAATTCCCGGCGAGCTATTCCTGTTCCCCATAACGTAACTGAAGGAGCGTTGGACAGTTTGGCGTCTATAAATCTTCGGACAAGTGCTGACAAAACGTGAGACTTTTCAAGATCAAAGCTATCATTAGGACCATAAAGATTACTTGGCATTAAAGATATAGTGTTAAATCCATATTGCTTCCGGTAATACTCACACATTTTTAGTCCAGCAATCTTAGCTATTGCATATCCTTCATTTGTGGGTTCTAGTTTACCAGTAAGTAAGTATTCTTCCTTCATCGGTTGGGGGCAATCTTTGGGGTAAATACATGAACTCCCTAAAAAGATTAATTTTTTACAACCGTTTCGGTATGCTGCATCAATAATATTATTTTGTATTACCAAATTTTCATAAAGAAAATCTGCTGGGCTATTCATATTAGCATTTATTCCGCCAACTCGGGCAGCTGCAAGAATAACAATGTCAGGCCTATAATTTTTAAAGAAATTGATGACTTTATTTTGATCTAAAAGATTAACTTCATTTTTTTCTTTAATTATCAAATTTGAGGACTTTTGCTTTTGCAATTCCTTTAGTACTGCTGAGCCCACCATTCCCTTATGGCCTGCGATAAAAATACTTGGATTTTTGCTATTACTCATGCCTATGTACTTGCCAAAATTCGTTAAGTGAATATTTATAACATTATAATATTTTAAAAGCATACCTTTGTGAAAAATATACTTTTGGCAAATATAGGTTTAAAAGCTGTATTTATATTTATTAGCGGTTTCATTTCAACAAAGGGGGTGGGGCAGTGTGGGATTATTGCTTCCGATGACACAGTCGTTTGTGTTTCAAAACCTGTTATACAACTTACTGCCAGTTCATCCGGTGCTCTAGGATATACCTGGACTCCGGCAACGGGTTTAAATAATGTCGGTATTTCAAATCCTATTGCCAGACCAACAGTTACAACTTCTTACATAGTTACTTCAGTTGTTCCGGATAATGTGGAATTAGTAATTAATGGAGACTTTGAATCGGGGAATACCGGCTTCACAACTTCTTATACCTATAAAAGTAACCCGGTACCCGGAAGTAATAATCTTTCCGAAGGCCAATATACGGTTAAGGCAAATCCTGCTCAGACCCATCAATGTTTTACCGCCTGTAGCGATAAAACAACCGGAACCGGAAATCAAATGATTTTTAACGGCTCCAGGTTTGCCAATGTGGCTGTGTGGACGCAAACAATTACAGTACAGCCAAACACAGACTATGCTTTTTCGGCATGGCTGCAAAATGTAACCTGTCCTCCATACGGCTTTAATGCCGAGCTGCAGTTTTCTGTCAACGGCAATCTTCTTGGTAACATTTTTAAATCGGATAGTGCTGTATGCAAGTGGAAACAATTTTATCAAATATGGAACTCCGGTTCCAGTACTTCAGCAACAATTTCAATTGTTAATCAATATACAAGCCTTGATGGTAATGATTTTGCTCTCGATGACATTTCATTTAAAAAATTTTGCAATGCCAAAGACACGGTTACAATAATTG
>DASPJL010000030.1:0-14830 GCA_035628645.1 Cytophagales bacterium
CCCGGGAATGCGGGGATTTTAATAGTAGTAGGAATTTTTTATTATTATTTTGGCGATCCGAACCTCAAGCCTATACCTGCCATTACCGTCCAGTTTCTATTCTGAATATTTACATTATTGTCATTATCTCCTAAGTCTGAGAATCCTAAATTATAACGTGCATCAAGGTTAAAGTATACATTATTAGATATGATATCCAATCCTGCTCCTAAAGCGCCGGCAATTTCTGTTCTCTTTAAGTCACCATCATTAAATGATACCGTTCCATTATCACTCGCTGTATATTTGGCATTAAGTCTGTAATTGTAAACTGGGCCTGCAAGTATGTGTGGATAGAACATTCCATTAATAGGAATCATTATCTTTCCTAATAAAGGAACAGAAAAATAATTTAACCGCACTTCATTTTTTTGCCCGTTTACATTTTGAGTAGCGCCTTTCTGATGAATTAAAAACTCTGGTTGAACGCTGAACATTTCTCCAAGTTGGATGTTGGCGAATAGACCTGCCGCCCAGGCAACTCTTGCAGAATAGTTTCCATCATCAGAAGAAAAATCATTGACAGAAAGTCCTGCTTTCGGTCCAATAGAGAAACCGGCCTGCGCATTTGCCTGAACCGTACAAATAAGAAATAGAATAATTACACCTATGCCTAAAAAGACCTTTTTTAAGCTATTGGTTAAATTTAGTTTAGTTGCTTCCATAGTTTTGGCTTATAATAATAGTTTTAAAAAATAGATTATAGAAGTTTCTACGAGAGTAGAGAAAAAGGAGTTTTGTTTCGAGGCGAGAGTCTGAATAGAAAATAGAATAATTTTACATCGAGGATTGAAGTAATGCTGTTAATTAGAGTATTACAAAATGATCTGTTTCTAAATTTAAATCCATCTGTTTATGAATTATATAATCAGTAGCAATCAGGAAAGACTTTCTGAACTGCTTAAAAGAAAAGGAATAGGGCCTGAGGGAAGTAAAAGCCTTAAAGCAGAACAAATTGAAGAATTGAAATGTCTGCTTATCCAAAAAGATGTGAGCTTAACAACCAAGGCTACTTTTCTAACCGCTTTGTATACCTTGCCACCAACTGAAGTTGAAAGAGAATTTATAAAGGCGTTAAATCTTGAGCCGGAGAAATACCTTCAGAAAGAGCTTATCGAATTTTTTTCAAAGTCAACTTCAAACCCTTTTTTAAAGATTATTCAGAAAGTCATTTCAAATCATGATCTCGATGAAGAGGAGGCAAAACAAGCTATGGTTTTGTTTTTTGATCCTGCCCAGCCAGATTATCTCAAAGCCTCATTTCTGGAAGCTGAACGGCTTAAGAGAGAAACTTTTACTGAAAACCGGACTTTTTTTGAATCACTATGGAATGAAGTAGAGCATACTGACATAAACACCTCAGTCCTTATTGATATTGAAGATAGTTATGATGGATGTAACAGAACCAAACATTTTTCAGTATTTGTTGCCGCTTTGCTTGCTTCAGCAGGTTACCCAACTTATTTGACAGGAATGGACTCGGTCGCGCCTAAAGAAGCCGTTACTTCCCACCAAATATTGAAAAAAGCAGGTAAGAATCCTCTGAAAAGTAAAACGTCTGTAATTTCAGATATTTTAAATCCTGAAATACGGTGGGGTTATATTGACCAGCAAGTTTTTTTCCCAAAATTATACGCATTGAAAGCCATGAGAAAAGAAATGGTGAAACGCCCATTTCTTGCCACCTTTGAAAAATTGCTTCAGCCTATCAGAGCATCTGGCGGCAACTGCATAATTACCGGTTATACTCATGCACATTATAAAGATGAACTGGTTAAACAATTACAAAATCAAAATAAGTGTGCGCAGGCGTTAGTCCTGAAAGGCGTTGAAGGGTCTACCCAGGTAAGTATGTCTAGAAATACGATAGGTGTACATTTTAATGGAAAGGAAATTTTTGAATATGCCATAAACTCCGAAGAATATGGATTTGAAACATTTAATGTAGCAAGAGATGTGTCCATTACTCCTGAGGTTTCTTTAATGGAAGGAATTGAGGCTTTGGAAGGGAAAGATGGATTTGCCAAAGAAAATATTTTGTATACTGCTTCTATAATTCTTGATAAACTGGGTTTGGTTGAAAGCAAAGCAACTAAGGCTTATCTGAATAGTTTTATAGAATCGGGAAGTGCCTTAAGACACTGGAAAAATGGCTGTTTATAATTTAAAGCCCACTGTGATGGAGTTCTTTGATGTTTACGATGAAAATAACAATCCTTTAAATCATACCAAAGAAAGGAGAAAAGTCCACCAGGATGGAGATTGGCACCGAACCTCACAGGTTTGGGTAATGAATGATAAAAAAGAAATCCTTTGTAATTTAAGAAGCCGGTCTAAAGATCTTTTTCCAAACTATTGGGATTTATCAATAGGTGGCCATGTGTCTGCGGGTGATACCTACGAAGAAACAGCCAAAAGGGAATTATGGGAAGAATTGGGTTTAAAAATTATTGATATTGAATTAAAGTTTTTAAGCCAGGAAAAGGTAGATGGAATTGATCTAAAAAATAATCTTATTGACCGGGAACATGCGCGGCTTTTTCTTTATTTAACTTCAAAACAAGTAAATGAATTTACAATTCAGGAAGAAGAAATTGAGAAAATTGAATATTTCTCTATTGAAAAATTGCTTGAAATAGTCAGAACACAAGAAGCGTCAACCTTTAAAGTCGTTCCTATAAAAAAACATTTTATTAAAATTCTAAATACTTTGAAGGTCTTTAGCGCTGAAAAATAGAAGAATCAAAAAGAGAATAAAAAATAGAAGAAAATACTCATCCAAAGGATATTAATAAATTGCCAATAGGTAACTATCAACTCTAATTTCATCTTTTCAAAGGGATTGGTAAACAGCAGAAGGCTATAAACCGGATCTTTAGGCGTTTTAAATAAAGTATAATAAGCAAATCCTAAAAAAAACAATCCTGCTGAAAAATGAAATATATGAAGTCCGAGGATCACATAGAGATAAGAATTATTCGGAATTTCTGAAAAAATATTTTCCTGGGAAGAGAGCTGGACCCACCCTATGTATTGCAGACAAATAAAAACCAGGGAAAGGACAAGCGTGATGCCAATAGAATAAATAAGCCCTTTTAAATTGTCCGCTTTATAATACCTCGAAAGTTTACTCATTTGAAAGCTGCTGAGTAGCAAAACAATCGTACTGACTACAAATGCCCTTGGAAATCTGAAATGATCATAATTATTTATAACGCTTTGCGAAATATTAAAAGCAAGAATCAAAAACAGAAAAATAAAACTTGTTCCCAGGATTACCAGGTACAACAGCATCTTGTAAGGATGCATTTTCTCAATGGTTGAGAAAGTCGACTTCTTTACTTCTTTTTGTTTGTTTTTACGATCTGGTTGCATTCGATCTGGTCTTTACATCTTATTGCGTTTATTTCTAGGGAATCGATTATTTAGATATATACTTTTAAAAATATAAATGGGTTCACTATCCCACTAATATTTTTTTATAATGTGACAGGAGAGTAAAAATAATAAAAAATCATTTTTGCCTACCTTTGCAGAATAACAGTAAAATGCTTTGGAGGCGAAAGAAATAGTAAAAAAATATATTGATCAAGGGTTTGTAAAAGGTTTCGCATCGTTATTAGAAGAGGAAAATTCAAAAAGAATACAGGCAAAAGGATTGGTGGGCAGTCAGGATGCCTTTGTTGTTACTGCGATTTCTCAAATAACCGGTAAGTGCCAACTGATCATTCTTCATGACAAAGAAGAAGCGGGCTATTTTTTAAATGACCTTCAAAGCCTTAATCCTGAACAGGAAATTCAATTCCTGCCTTATTCATATAAAAAACCCTACGAATTTGATGAAGTAGAAAATGCCAATGTTCTTTTGAGAACTGAAGTTCTAAATAAGATTAAAGGAAATTCTTTTAATGGTTTTATTGTAACCTATCCGGATGCTTTAACCGAAAGAGTAATTAATAAGAAATCCTTCCAATCCAATACCTTTTCTGTCAAAAAGGGTGAAAAGCTGGACCATTCTTTTTTAAGTGAACTTTTGATCAATTATGATTTTGAGAAAGCAGACTTTGTTTATGAAGCGGGTCAGTTTGCAGTTCGTGGAGGCATTGTGGATGTATTTTCTTATTCAAATGCGCTTCCCTTCAGAATTGAGTTGTTCGGCGACGAAATAGAAAGCATCAGAATTTTTGATCCATCCTCTCAATTATCCACAGAAGAAGTTAACTCATTCGATATTATCCCGGATGTCCAAACTAAATTGATTTATGAAGGCAGGGAATCTTTATTAAAATTTATCCCATCAGATGCTATAGTATGGATCAAGGATTATACTCTCTTAATAGAAGTTGTTGATAAGTACTTCTCAAAAGCAACTGAAAGTTTCGAAAAGATATTAAAAAGCAGTGGCACGAATATTATTTCAAAGCCTGCTGAATTATTTGAAACCGATAAAAATGTAAAAGAGGCCTTAGAAAGCTTTAAAATTGTAGAATTCGGCTCAAGGTATTTTTTTAGAAGCGGTACAAAGATCGCTTTTGAGGCTTCTCCCCAGCCTTCTTTTAACAAAGATTTTAATCTATTGGTAGAAAATTTAAATGAAAATCATTTAAAAGGGGTTGAAAACTTTATTTTTTCTGATTCAGGAAAACAGATTGAAAGATTATCTTCTATTCTCTCAGAACTGACCTCTACCTTAAACTTTCAAACGATTGGCGCTTCTCTAAGAGAGGGCTTTGTCGATAAACAATTAAATATAGCTTGTTTTACGGATCATCAAATTTTTAACAGATTTCACCGGTACAAGGAAAAGTCAAGGTTTTCCAAATCAAAGGCGTTGACGTTGAAAGAATTGATGGCCCTATCGCCTGGTGATTTTGTCACACATATCGACTATGGTATAGCCCGGTTTGCGGGCCTGGAAAAAGTAGACGCAGGAGGAAGAGAGCAAGAAGCTATAAGGCTGGTATATAGGGATGATGATCTTTTATATGTGAGCATCCACGCCTTACATAAAATTTCTAAGTACAGTGGAAGAGAAGGAGGACCTCCTCAAATCAGCAAACTGGGATCTTCCGATTGGGATAATAAAAAGAGCCGTGTTAAAAAGAAAGTTAAGGACATTGCTAAAGAACTTATTGAACTCTATGCCAAGCGTAAAGCTGCTCCGGGATATGCTTTTAGTAAGGATGGGGTCATGCAGGCAGAGTTAGAATCTTCGTTTATTTATGAAGATACACCCGACCAGGCAAAGTCTACTTCGGATGTTAAAGCAGATATGGAGCAAGCGCATCCTATGGATAGGCTGGTTTGCGGAGATGTAGGTTTTGGGAAAACAGAAGTAGCCATCCGCGCCGCATTTAAGGCCATCAATGATGGAAAACAAGCGGCAGTGCTGGTTCCAACTACAATTCTGGCCATGCAGCATTACCGAACTTTTTCGGAACGATTAGATAAATTTCCTGTAAGGGTGGAGTATATCAACAGGTTCAAGACCACCAATGAGGTCAAAACGATACTGAAAGATGTGGAAGCTGGAAAAGTAGATATCTTAATAGGAACACATAGAATTGTTAACAAAGATGTAAAATTTAAGGAGTTAGGAATAATTATTATTGATGAAGAACAAAAGTTTGGTGTTGCAGTAAAAGAAAAATTAAAAGAAATAAAAGTAGATGTCGATACCCTTACTTTAACAGCCACACCCATTCCAAGAACCCTGCATTTTTCTTTAATGGGAGCAAGGGATTTGTCCGTTATTGCTACGCCTCCGCCAAACAGACAACCGGTGACCACGGAAGTTCACATATTTAATGAGAGCATTATCCGGGATGCAGTGAGCTTTGAAATAAGAA
Source organism: Cytophagales bacterium (assembly GCA_035628645.1). GTDB lineage: Bacteria > Bacteroidota > Bacteroidia > Cytophagales > Cyclobacteriaceae > DASPJL01. The sequence goes on from DASPJL010000030.1 coordinate 5,889, forward strand.
GAGGTGGACAAGTATTTTTTGTGCACAACAGGATTGGTGATATCGAAGAGATTGGAAATATGATCCTAAAGTTGGTTCCCGATGCACGTATAGCCATCGCTCATGGGCAAATGGAAGGCGCTAAGCTGGAAAAAACAATGATGAAGTTTATTGAAGGTGAATATGACGTACTCGTTTCTACAAACATTATTGAATCCGGTTTAGACATTCCCAATGCAAATACAATAATTATAAACCGGGCAAACATGTTTGGGCTTTCTGATCTTCATCAAATGCGAGGCAGGGTCGGAAGGTCCAATAAAAAGGCGTTTTGCTATTTACTTACTGCTTCGGCTTCAGCCCTCACTGCCGATGCCAGAAAGCGCTTGTCCACTCTTGAAGAGTTTTCAGAATTGGGTGATGGATTTAAAGTGGCCATGAGGGATTTGGATATCAGGGGAGCCGGAAATCTTTTAGGCGCAGAACAAAGTGGCTTTATCAGTGATTTAGGTTTTGATATTTATCATAAAATATTAGATGAAGCAATAGCAGAACTTAAAGAATCTGAGTTTAAAGACTTGTTTTTGAAGGAATCCTCTATAAATGAACAAAATCTTACCACAGACTGTAATATAGAAACTGACCTTGAGATTCTTATTCCTGATTATTATGTTTCTAATATTTCCGAAAGATTAAATTTGTATTCAACCGTAGACAGCATTAAGGAAGAAAAGGCATTAGAAAGTTTCAGGTCTTCTCTAATAGATAGATTTGGCCCACTACCCGAACCCGTTAAGGATTTAATTGAAACTGTACGACTAAGATGGCATGCTGAAAAATTGGGATTTGATAAATTAACTCTTAAAAATAAGGTACTTAAAGCTTACCTTCCTCCCTCAGAGAAAGAAGTTTACTATAAGTCAGAGATTTTTACCAAGATTTTAAGTTATATTCAAAATAAACCTAAAAATTGTAAGTTAAATGAAAGTAAGAACAAGTTGATTTTAACTATCAGCAATGTCTCTTCTATCAATGAGGCAATTGAAACCTTAAAAACAATAATTGGCTAGAGAATACATTTTTATAAAATATTACATATTTGAAGTAAATCTTAAATTCCAACGATTACTTTCTAAATATTACTCATTTTTGCATGAAATATTTACATTTTAACTTCAATAAATGAAAATATTTTTTGGGGAAATGAAATTAGTCTCTATATTAGCAGTTGTTATGTCTTATAATATAAGTAAAATAAAACAGGTTATGAACAAAAAGAGGAACGTATTTAAACTGGCCTCAATACTTGCAGTAAGCGTCATGCTTATGACCTCTTGCAAAAAGCAACATCCTACAAGCGAAAATCCAGGTGAAAGAAGTACTGTAACCGGAATGGCTTATAACGAGGATGAAAAGTTTGAGGTGAGTGAGTATAGCGGCCAGCCGGATGCACCAAATATGGTATTTATTGAAGGGGGAAGAACGACCCTGGGTTCATTCGAAGAAGATGTGATGAATTCAAGGGACAACCTTGAAAGAACCGTTTCTGTCGCTTCATTTTTTATGGATGAAACAGAAGTCGCAAATATTCACTGGCTTGAATATCTTTTCTATGTAAAACTTGATTCCAGTGAAGATTTTTATCTTTCTGCTTTACCAGATACAACCGTTTGGGCAAGAGAACTGGCTTTCAATGACCCATACGTAGATCATTATTTAAGGTATCCGGGATTCAGATATTTTCCTGTAGTAGGTGTTTCTTGGATCCAGGCAAACGATTACTGCACATGGAGAACAAATGTGGTGAATAAAAAATTAGCCGAAGACGCAGGCATGGAAGATGTTGCGGAGGATGGTTCCGGAAGAATTCCATTAGAGTCAGGTATCGTTTTACCTAATTTCCGACTTCCAACTGAAGCAGAATGGGAATATGCAGCTCAGGCTTTAATAGGTACTCAATGGATGGACGAACTTCAAACACATAAAAGATTGTACCCTTGGGACGGTCACTCTGTGCGTAATCCTTATGGTAAAAAAATGGGTACTATGATGGCTAACTTTAAGAGAGGAAGGGGAGATTATGCAGGTATAGCCGGTAAGTTAAATGACGGTGCGCTTATCACAACTTATATTTATGAATATCCTCCAAATGACAATGGATTGTATAACATGGCAGGAAATGTAAATGAGTGGGTATTTGACGTATACAGACCAATGTCATTTCAGGATTTTGAAGACTTGAACCCGGTAAGAAGAAATGGTTTCCTTGACAAAGAAGACAACTATGATAAAAAACCTCAAGGAACAAGACAAGGATATAACTCTTTAATAGATGACCATGTGAGAGTATATAAAGGAGGATCGTGGAAAGACGTAGCCTTCTGGATGTCTCCGGGAAACAGAAGATACCTTGAAGAAGATTCTTCCACTGCAACCATTGGTTTCCGTTGCGCAATGATCAGAGCAGGAACAAATTACTAATAGTTATTAAAGAAATATATGAGCCGTTTCGTTTTGAAACGGCTTTTTTTTGCCTTTAAAATTTTTTCTCTTTCTACTGATCCAAAAATTCATATAAGTCTTCTAAGTTTAATCGAATATCATTTTCAGGTTTAGTAGGTTTACTATTATTAACTTTTAAACTTAAAAAGATGAGCAATACTTATTATAACCCGGAAGACCTTAAAAAATTTGGAAAAATAGGAGAGTTGCAACAAGATCTGGCAGATAAATTCTTCTCATATTATAATGAGGTATTCAAAGAAGGGGCACTTACCGCCAGAGAAAAATCTTTAATTGCCTTAGCGGTGTCACATGCCATACAATGTCCGTATTGTATAGACGCCTACACTACAGATACCCTGGAAAAAGGAGTTACGGAATCACAAATGATGGAGGCTGTTCATGTCGCTGCTGCCATTCGGGGAGGTGCATCTCTTGTACATGGTGTACAAATGATGAATAAGATAAAAGATGTTTCCATGTAAGGCTAGGTCAAAAGAAATAAATTCCGTTATATGTAAACCCCGGAAAAAAACGTATAAAAACATTAATCACAGTCTACGGAGAGAGTTCATGAACTGGAGTCTAATTGCTTCTCAACTTTCTCTGTGCTATTCTCCGCGTTCCCTGTGGTTAAACAAAAAACTATAGATTATAATGAAATCTTTAAAAGCAGAAAGCCATTATTTATCGGATTCGAACTCCCAATTAAAGGTTTTGAATGAAGCAGAAGGATTTAAATTTCCTGACTTCAAAGAAAAGTTAAAGAAGTCAGGACTATACCCATTGCATCCAACAGGAATAGAAATATTTCAAATGAATATTGGGAAAATGTGTAATCAGGTATGTAAACATTGTCATGTAGATGCAGGCCCCGACAGAAAGGAAATAATGACAAGGGACACTATGGAAAAATGCCTTGAAGTCCTGCACAATCCTTCTATTACAACGGTAGACCTTACTGGTGGCGCTCCGGAAATGAATCCTGATTTTAATTGGTTGGTGGAACAAATAAACGTATTAAGAAAGAAGATAATTGTTCGCTGCAATCTTACCATCATAGTTTCGAATCCTAAATATTATCAACTCCCTGATTTTTATAAAAATAATAATGTTGAAGTGATTTCTTCCCTCCCATTTTATACGTCGTCAAGAACTGACAGCCAAAGAGGGAACGGTGTTTTCGACAAATCCATAGAGGCATTAAAAAGGTTGAACGCCGTAGGTTATGGCAAGGAAGGTTCAGGATTTATCTTAAACCTGGTTTATAATCCAGCCGGTGCATTTCTTCCCGGTGACCAGGTTGGACTGGAAAGAGAATTTAAGAAGGAGCTGAAGGGAAAGTTCTCAATTGAGTTCAATAATTTATTTACTATAACAAATCTCCCCATAAGCAGGTATCTTGACTTTTTAATCAGAAGCGGTAATTATGAGAATTATATGGAAAAGCTCGTAAATTCTTATAATCCGTCTGCTGCAAAAAATGTAATGTGTCGTAACACTCTTTCAATTGGTTGGGATGGATATCTTTATGACTGCGATTTTAATCAAATGCTGGAGCTTAAAGTAAATTCAACACACCAGCATATTGATGATTTTAATTGGGAATTGAAAGAAAGGGAAATTGTAACAAATCAGCATTGCTACGGTTGCACAGCGGGTGCGGGATCAAGTTGTGGGGGAGCAACCACGTAAAGTTTATTCTATCTATTCCAAGATGACCAAATCATTTTCCGATAAAGATCTACTTTTAATATTTATAAAGAATCCGGTTTTGGGCAAAGTAAAAACCCGGTTGGCAAAAACAGTTGGGAAAGAAAAAGCCTTGAAGATATATAACCTTCTTCTTGACCATACACTTAAACTGACACATTCCCTTCCCCTAACAAAATACCTTTTTTACGATACGCATATTCAGCGGAACGATATGTGGTCCGATCTCCATTATCAAAAATTTCTTCAGGAGGGAGAGGATCTCGGTCAAAGAATGTACAAAGCTTTTCTCAAAGGGTTTAATGATGCCTATTCGTCAATTGTGATAATTGGAAGTGATTGCCGGGAATTACACTACGATATACTTGCAAATGCTTTCGAAGCCTTGAAGACTTCTGATGTTGTTATTGGTCCGGCAAAGGATGGCGGTTATTATTTATTGGGAATGAAACAACTTATCCCTTCACTTTTTAAAAACAAGTCATGGAGTTCACCACAAGTATTTAATGAAACCATGACTGATATTAATTTATTGAATCTTCGATGTCATTTATTACCAGTACTTTCGGACATCGATACTGAAGATGATTTGATTAACCATTCTAAATATTTTAAAGAATGAAATTAAGCATTATAATTCCCACCTATAATGAAGCTGAAAACATTGGAAAGTTAATTTCCTATCTGCATAAAAATCTTCTAAATAAAGCGTATGAAATAATAGTATCAGATGGTGGAAGTACTGACAGTACCTTTGAGGACGCGTTGAAGGCTGGGGCAACTGTTTTAAAATCGCAAAAAAAAGGTAGGGCTTCGCAAATGAATTATGGCGCTTCAAAGGCTTCAGGAGAGGTGTTATACTTTTTACACGCAGATTCTTACCCACCTGCTACTTTTCATGAAGATATTCTTCATGCTGTAAAAAAAGGAATTAAAAGTGGTTCTTACAGATTAAAATTCGATTACAACCACTGGTTCTTAAAATTCAATAGCTGGTTTACAAGATTCGATATTGATCTTATAAGATTTGGCGACCAAAGCCTTTTTATAAGTAAGGAAATTTTTGAAAAAGTGAGCGGATTCGATGAAACCTTGATTGTGATGGAAGATATGGAAATTATTCCCAGAATAAAAAAACTAGGGAGGTTTAAAGTGATGAATGCCTACGTTAGGACTTCTGCGCGGAAATATCTGGAAAATGGAATTTATAAACTTCAGGCCATTTTTTTTATTATCTACTTTATGTACTGGCTCGGTTTTTCCCAGGAAAAATTAATAAGAACTTACCGGTCCCTGATAAAACAAAATAAAGTCTAGGATATAAGAAATCGTTTACCAGCTAGTCTATCGGTCTTTGCTTTTTAAAAGGAAGAAGCAATAAGTTCACGGCCGTTTGTTCGGAAAAGATCCTATGTGAAGGAACCCCAATCTCCAATTCGCTTTGAGGAATATGGATCCGGATTGTTTCATGAATTCTATCCCAAAAGGAAAAAACAACAGAGTAGTTACTGTCTCTTTCCAGTTTCTTTGTAGAATGATGGATGCCATGCATGCTGGGAGTGACAAGGAGTTTATTTAGAAGCCTTTCGAATTTAAGGGGAAGCCTCAAATTACTATGGTGAAAATTGGTAGCCGCTTCAAATACGATTTCATAAATAAGAACGAGATAAGGAGAAGCGCCGATAAGTAAAATAACCCCACCTCTGGAAACTACACTTAACAATACCTCCCCGAAATGAAATCTGATTGCGGTAGTAACATCAAGGTCAAGGTCCATGTGGTGAATATTATGAAAACGCCATAAAAAAGGAACCTTGTGATTTATAATATGCCACAGATAATTCCCATAGTCAAGCGCCAAGAAACCTAAGACAAACTTTATCCATACGGGTAGCTCAAGAAGGTTTAAAAGGCCAATCTTTTCCTCTTCGGCTTTTGCTGCCAATAAGACCATTACCGGAATTAACAGGAATTTGAGAAATATAAAAGAAATAACTGCGATGCTAACATTACGAACTATTCTCTTTGTCCTGGACTCATTCCTTTTTCTTAATTCAAATTTTGACTCCAACAGGAATAAAAGTAAAAATATGGCAAGAAGAATAGGCGTTCCTACCTTGTCAAGCACGGGAAATGTGAAATCCATATAAAAGTATAAAAGGGTTAATAAAAATAAATCCCTTTAAAAAAATTTAAAGGGATTAGTGGAGTCGGAGGGATTCGAACCCTCGTCCAGACAAGGAAACCTCGATGCTTTCTACATGTTTATTTGTCCTTGGATTTTCGTGATCGCCCTGGTGAACAACTACCGAAGCAATCCTTATCTGCAGTTGATCTTATTGATGCATCACAGTGCTGCACCAACCAGCTTTAATTCATGATGCCCCTGGTGTCAATGACTTAAAGCAGATCCTTGACGGGACACTCGCTATTTAATTCTTAATTAAGCAGCAAGGGCGTAGTTTTCTTCGCCATTTATAAGTGTGGAAGTTTTTTTCACGGGCAATACTAACAACACCCGACATGCTTACACCTGATCTACACAAGCTGTCAATTCCTGTCGACCCCTGGCATAATTTCAAAAGAGATTACAAATATATAGCTAAAAAAGTTTCTTACCCACTAGGTTATTTACTCGTATTTATTAAAATGATTCATTCTTCATAACAAATCTCAATTGATAATTTTAAGTTTTAATTAGGTAGATAATATTTTATTAATGATTAAAAGAATTTTCCCCCAGGTTTTTGTCTCTTTATTTCCGCAACTTTTCCTTTTCCTTCTGTCATTTACTTCTTTTTCCCAAATATTAAATGTTGAAAAATCAAGGGTTCAGGAAGATACCACAAAAAGATATATTGGAAATATTAGTATTAATTTTTCCCTTAACAATAGAAGTACTACCCCGGAGAATAGAGCTATTTTTGTTGGGTTAACAGGCAATTCAAACTTGGGTTACTTTTCCGAAAAACATGCTTATTTGCTTTTTGGAACCATCAATTATACCTCTCTGACAGGAGCCGCTCCCATCAGCACAGGTTACGGTCATTTTAGGTTTAATCTCAATCGTAAGAAAAAGTTGTCAACTGAGTTATTTGCCCAGATACAATATGATCAAAGCAGGGGCATGAATTATCGATCTTTGGCTGGCGTAGGAGCAAGGCTGATTATTATCAATACAGAAAATGCAAGTTTATACGTTGGAGCAGGCCTGATGTGGGAAACTGAGGAATGGGATATGCCCGACGAATCTGATTCCATCATTGTAAAAAATATTCCGAAATCCACAAACTATGTCAGTGTCAAAGCCCGATTAAACCCTTTTACAACCTTTAATATTATCAACTATTACCAGGTAGGTTTTGATAATGAACAGAATGTATTCAGGCATAGGTTAAATGTGGATGCAAGCCTTATCTTTTTGATAAATAAATATTTGAGTTTTGTAAACACTTTCAACGCCGGATATGAAAATAAACCCGTGGTGCCGATTTTGAAATTTTCATATTCTCTGTCTAATGGAATTTTGATTAAATTTTAATAACCATTTCTAAAAATCAAAGGATTCTTTAACTTGCAACAATGGAAAACTTTGTAGTATCCGCCAGGAAATACCGACCTCTAGGATTTGATGAAGTAGTAGGACAGGAACACATCACAAAAACCTTGACTAATGCGATTAAAAATAATCAATTAGCTCAGGCTTTATTGTTTTGTGGACCGAGAGGTGTTGGTAAAACTACATGCGCCAGAATCGTGGCAAAGCTTGTAAATCATTTTGACAACAAGGATACAGAACAAACCAGCCTGAACATCTATGAACTTGATGCGGCCTCTAATAACTCTGTCGAAGATATTAGGAATTTAATTGATCAGGTAAGATATCCTCCACAATACGGAAAATATAAAGTTTATATTATCGATGAGGTTCACATGCTTTCAAATGCAGCGTTCAATGCATTTCTGAAAACGCTCGAAGAGCCACCTTCCTACGCCATTTTTATTCTTGCGACAACAGAGAAGCATAAAGTAATTCCTACCATACTTTCCCGCTGTCAGATTTTTGATTTTAACCGGATTCAAATAAGCGATATCGCAGATCATTTACAAGGTATTGCTGAAAAGGAAGGAATTGAAGCAGAACCGGAGGCATTGCATTTAATTGCTCAAAAAGCTGACGGTGCGTTGAGGGATGCGCTTTCGTTATTTGACCTGATTGTAACCTTTTCTTCAGGAGGAAAAATTACCTATAAAAATACCATTGCAAACCTTCATATTCTTGATTATGATTATTATTTCAAGATGACGGATTTTCTCCTGAACGAGAATTTATCCCAGGCAATGTTGACCTATGATGAGATTTTAAAAAAAGGATTTGACGGTCATAATTTTTTGACGGGACTTGGGGAGCATCTACGAAACCTGATGGTATGTAAAGATCCCTCAACAGTTACTCTTCTTCAGGTTGGACAATCCATTCAACAGAAATACCTGACCCAGGCTGTCCAAACCTCCATTTCATTTTTATTGTCGGCGCTGAACATTATTAATCAATGTGATTTGAATTATAAGTCAAGCAAGAATCAAAGGCTGCTTGTAGAGTTGGCACTGATGAAACTTTCTTATTTGAACAGGGCCATAAATTTTGCCGATGTTTCCGCCCATGATGTTGAGTTAAAAAAAAAAGTGAGCACATAAGCGGCGGCGAATCATCCAAGATAATTGACCAAAGCAACTCAAATTCTTCT
>DASPJL010000031.1:0-19122 GCA_035628645.1 Cytophagales bacterium
ATCGATTTTGTAATCGTCGAAGTATTCCTGCAGCCTTTCATTTATATTCTCAAAAAACTCCATTGTTTCTCCTAGCCTCACGCGTGATCCTGCCCTGGATTTTCCTTTGGTCTTTAAATATTTTATCTGGCTTGTCCCTTGCTTTTTCCGCACCATATACGACCGGAAAACCTTATGGTCAAGATTAACACCATCCTCGAAATAGCCCATAGCGCAGCTTCCGGACTGTACCAATAAAATGATATAGTTTACCTGGGTGTTTTCCTGATTTTGGTCGGGCGGAGGAACTACAATAGGCAACCTGAAAGAAATCTGCTCATTTCCCTCTTTATCCAAAATTGCCAGCTTGTGTTTTTCATAATCATAAACAGTAGAAAAGGTGCAATCCTTAATATGCCTGAGCAACTGAATGGATGTATTTCTGGATAAATAACGGTTCATAAATTCTGGTGCAAGGACATATTGCAGGGCCGCAAAAGTAATGAAACCATCATGAAAATTTCAGATGGTTTCATACATAGCTTTAAAATTAAACAATTCACAAATGAAAGTGATGAGAACTGCCGGAAGCGGGAAAAATGGAAATATCAAAAGAATTACTCCTAAAGCAATCCTTTTGCTTTTAACCAGGTCCTGCAAGCTTGTGGCCAGCCTGATTCGCTGCTTTGAGGATTTCTTCCCAGCCCATAACCATGTCCGCCTTTTTCATAAATATGGGCTTCGGCGCTTACACCATTTTTTATTAATCCTTCATAATACTTGAGACTATTTTGCACCGGAACAACCTTATCATCTGAAGAATGAACAAGAAACGTGGCTGGCGTTTCGGGAGTAATCTGTAATTCATTGGAAAAACGTTTGACCTGTTCGTCCGCTGGGTTTTCTCCTATCAGGTTATTCCTCGAACCCATATGGGTAAGGCCCTTTGCAAAAGTGATAACCGGGTATATCAGGATAGAAAAATCAGGTCTGGCACTGATATCGTCCGACGAATAAACTTTTTCCTTGTAGTGTGTCGACAAGGTAGATGCAAGGTGGCCTCCGGCCGAAAATCCCATTACCCCGATTTTGTCCTTTTTAATTCCCCATGCATCTGCATTCCTTCTTATGATCCTCATGGCCTCTTGTGCATCCTGAAGCGGACCGATGGTTTTATCCTGCATAATTTTATCTGAAGGGAGCCTGTATTTTAATACAATGGCAGCTATTCCCTGTTCGTTTAGCCATTTTGCCACTTCAAATCCTTCATGCTCTATACAAACACCACTATATCCTCCGCCAGGACAGATTAAAACAGCCGTTCCGTTCGCTTTTTCTTTAGCAGGCAGAAATATACTTATTTCAGGGTTCGTGATTTTAGAGATGCAGCCTCTGTTATTTGCGTTTTCTTCCTTATAATTTTCAGATTTTATTTCACCGGGAATACCCTTGGGCCATAATTCCATTTTTTTTGTTTGAGCTTTTCCCTGGAAAAACACGGATAACAAGATTAGCGCGAATAAAAAAGTAATAGTATTCTTCATAGCAATAATTGTTTTTATTAATCCTGAGGCTATTCGGAATTTTCTATATTCTGATGGCTCATTCATAATCCCAGTTTAGTTTTAATAATTTGTTATTTAATATTTGCAAGGTAAAAGCATGTATTTCTAATATACAAACTTATTCCAAAGTTATATTTGCCTAAGTCTAAATTCCGTGAAGCCGTTATGATGTGATAATTAGTTGATGTGTTGATGTGCTAATTGAAAAAAGCAACACAAAAATTTATGATAATGAATGATTTAAAGAATAAAAGTAAGAAGTTTCAAGTGAACTTCCTCACACCTCGAACCTCATATTTCAAACCTATTCACAAATGACAACTTCTGTGAGCATTGAACTTGCCAGAACCGATGAAGATTTGGAGCAAATCCTGAATTTGCAAAAGATAAATCATGTTGAGAATTTGACGTCCCTGGAAAAGGAAGTCAATGGTTTTGTTACGGTCAAACATGATATTGAACTATTGACAAAGATGAACAATACAGCCCCTCAGATTATTGCAAAAGAGAACGATACAGTGGTAGGATATGCTCTGGTGATGTTTGAGGAATTCGGTGAAATGATTCCAGTGTTAACTCCAATGTTTGATATGATTAACCAATTGAATTACAATGGCAAACCACTTGCTACTTACAGTTATTATGTAATGGGACAAATATGCATCTCAGAAGCATTTCGCGGGCAGGGGATTTTTGAAAAATTGTATTTAAAACACAAAGAAATTTATTCCGGCAAGTTTGAGTTTTGTTTAACAGAAGTATCAGTAAGAAATACGCGTTCAATGAAAGCCCATGAAAAAATGGGATTTCGTACTATTCATACCTTCAGGGATAAAACAGACGAATGGAATATTTTACTATGGGACTGGCAAACCAGATGAAAACTTGAATTTATAATTTATGAAATGAACATAAACAGAAGCATACTCAAAGGAGGATGAATATTATGCGAATTCCATGTGGCAATTAAAAACAAATTATATATACATGAAAATAAACAGGGTGCAGCGGGAAATTGAAATGGGTAATTGTGTTAACCGTTAGATGAAATTAGCTCCAGCTTTTCGATCTGGATTGAAAGTTTGCCTTTGTTTTTTTACCTTAGTCCCACAGCCAGGGAAGGACTTCACTAAAGAGGTGTTGGATTTTATCACAAAACAAATAAGAAATGGATTTGTACAGCCAGAAAGCTAAAAGCATCCCCCAGAAAACAGTAATTATAACGCTTGAATTAATATTGCTTTGGATCTCTTATTGGATAATGTTTCAAAATGGGGGAGAGATAATCCTGAGTTGGTTTGGAATGAAAGACGCAGCCGGATTGATAGAAAGAAGGTGGATTGTTTTTGCTTTTTCAATAATTGTGTTTATCCGGCTGGGTTTTATGATGATCTACCTGCTAAAGCGAAAGATTCCTTGGGAAGAAAGCCTAAGTGTTCCGATGGCGTTTGCCCTTTATTATATAGGTTTTGCCTTGCTTGTATTGCCCACAAACAAACCATTGGATTTTATTGATTATTTAGGCATCCTGCTTTTTGCCTTTGGTTCCTTTATTAATTCTTATTCCGAGCTGCAAAGGCATTTTTGGAAAAAGCACCCGGAGAACAAGGGAAAATTATATACTGAAGGATGGTTTAAATATTCCATGCACATCAATTATTTTGGTGACCTGCTTTGGGTAACGGCCTATGCAATTATTACCCGAAATTGGTATTCCGCGCTTATTCCCATATTTCTCTTTTGCCTTTTTGCCTTTTATAATATCCCTATGCTGGATAAATACCTGGCAGGAAAATACGGGAAGCAGTTTGAGGAATACAAACAAAAGACCAGGAAGTTTCTTCCCTTTGTTTATTGAAGGAAGCTTAGTTTAATACAACTTCTGTGTCTTATTTAATTTCTGTGTTTTTGTTTTAGATAGGCAATATAATCCCTTGGAGGCATTCCATATTGTTTGATAAAGCTTTTTGAAAAGTAAGAGGGCGTGCTGAACCCAACTTCATAAGCTACCTGGTTTATGTTCATTCTTCCTTCCAGCAATAATTTCAATCCTTTTTTTATACGTATTGTTTTGATAAAGTCATGCACGCCTTGACCAGTCAGTGATTTAAATTTAGCGTAAAGCAACGTTCTGCTTAAAGCAGTAAACTGGCAAACTTTTTTATGGTCAAGAAGAGGGTCTGATAAATTCTGTTCAATAAACTCAACCACTTTATTTAAGAACTCTTCATCCAACTTGTTTATCCCCAGGTCCTCTGGAATTCCATAGTCCGACTGCGCTACCCTTTTTCTGATCTTCTCCTGATTATTCAAAGTATTTAAAATAACCTGAAAGAGTATTTGCTGCTGAATGGGTTTGGTAAGGTAAACATCCGCTCCTGCCTGGTATCCTGAAAGTTGATCCTCTTCATTTTTCTGGCTGGTAAGGAGGATTACTGGAATGTGCGAGGTGTCGACACTGCCTTTTATTTTTTCACAAAACTGAAGACCATCCATTTCAGGCATGATCATATCTGAAATAATGACTTCCGGTTGGAATTCCCTTGCCGCTTTTATTCCTTCAATGCCATTTCCTGCTTCTGATATTTCAAAAACCTCCGATAGTAATAATTTAAGGAAAGCCCTGATTTCCTTGTTGTCATCCACAATCAGGACATGTCTGCCTTTTACTTTTGAGATTTGCTCCGCAGATAGTTGCGTTACAGAAACCAGATTGTCAGGAGTATGATTAGTCGTAATTAAAGTTAAATCATCGGTGCCGGATGTTGAAGTGTTATTGGCTTTAGGCAATTGGATCGTAAATGAAGATCCTTTTCCTGATTTACTTGAAACACTTAACGTTCCTTTATTCAGTTCAATGAATTCTTTCGAAATAATAAGCCCCAGACCCGTTCCATCCTCGCCTTCGGTACCTTTTGAAAAGTTTTGCTTCTCGATTTTAAAGAGGTTTTCCAACTGCACCTCCGTCATTCCTATTCCTGAATCTCTGATTATAATGTTTACTCCGCTTTCAGTCTCAGCGGATTCTACCACTACTTCACCAAAAGGAGGAGTAAATTTTATGCTGTTGCTTAGGATATTTCTAAATACAGTATCCACCATTTGCTGATCCGCGAAAATAGCGAGGCGCTCATCCACCTTCATCCTGAATCCAATATCCTTGCTTCTCATTTGCTGTTCCATTAAGGAAAAGTTTTGAAGGATCATTTGGTAAACATTTATTTTGGCAGGATTGCAGGGAATGTTTTTCGTTTGAGTCCTGGCCCAGTCCAGTAAATTAATCAGGAGATTATATACCGCGTTGGAGGATTTGTTAATGTTATTGACGTGGTTATAGACTTCTTCCTTATTCAGCTTTTCCAGTTTCCTCATCAGAAGATCCGATATCCCCGAAAGCGCCGCGACAGGATTCTTGAGATCATGCGCCAGGATAGAAAAGAACTTGTCTTTCGTCTGGTTGATGCTGGCCAATTCCGTGACGGTCTTTTCCAGTTCTTCGTTTTGATGAACAATGTGGTCCTGCTGATTCAGGATTTTATCCGATTGTCTTTTTATTTCCCTGTTAAATTCTTCCAGCGTTTCGTTTTGCAGCTTTATTTCCTCATTTCGTTCATGCAAAGAAAAGTTAGCGTCTGAAAGCTCATGGGTTCTTTTGGTGACCTCTTTTTCAAGGAGGATATTTTGTCTTCGGATCGCCGCCAGCCTTGAGTAGAAAGCTATAAGCAGTAATCCTGCCACCGCGAGCACCGCAAGGAGCTTAAACCACCAGGTTTTCCAAAATGGCGGGGATATTGTTATTTTCATTTCAGCCCTCTTTTCCGACCAGGTTCCGTTATTTGTAAGACCTTTTACCTTTAATGTATAGATGCCTGGGTCAAGATTTGTATAGGTCACCGTATTTCTGGTACCGATGTCACGCCAATGGTCATCAAAACCTTCCAGGATATAGGAGTAACGCTTTTTTTCTGGTGTTGTAAAATTCAAGGTGGCAAACTCAAATGAAATAACGGACTGCTTATAGGTTAAATTAATTTCACGCGTATCTGTAATGTTTTCCTGGAGAGGGGAAACGTCCATTGCTCCCTGAGTGATAGGAACTTGCTTATTGAAGATTTCGAAATTGGTAAATACAATTGGCGGATCGAAGTCAAGTCCCTTTATACTGTCCGGCCAAAATTCATTAAAGCCATTCCGTCCTCCAAAATACATCCGTCCGTCTTTACTGAGGCAGGATGACTTAAATTCATTCGCTTGTAAACCATCCGAAGTACTATAATTTTTGAAAATATTGTTTTTAGGATCAAATTGACTGAGGCCCTTACTTGTACTAATCCAGAGATTGCCTTTAGCATCCTGTAAAGTTCCGGTAATAACATCATTGGGAAGTCCATCCTTCACAAAGAATTTGGTGATTTTATTTGTTCGGGGATTAAGCTTATTTAATCCGAAATTAGTACTTAGCCATATAAATCCGTCTTTGTCCTCCAGGATACAGCCGACATAATTGTTGCTCAATCCATATTCCGAATCCTCCTGGGTATAGGATATGAATTTGTTGTTTTCCTCATCGAATAAATTCAATCCACTGCCATCCGTTCCAATCCAGATCCGGCCATTTTTATCTTCAAATATTGTAAGTAAAAAATTACTGCTGATGCTTCCTTTGTCTTTTTCATCATGCGAATACTTTAAGAAGGAATCCTCTTCAGGAAAATAAAGATTCAATCCACCTCCATAGGTGGCAACCCAAATTCTGTTTTTGCTGTCCTTAAAAACGCGGAATGCAAAATCGTTGCTCAGACTGGCCGAATCTTTCGGATCATGTCTATAGTGTTTGTACTTTTTTTGAATCGGGTTGAAAACAGATATTCCCTGCCCCCATGTACCTACCCATAAATTATTCAGGCTATCCTCGCAGACCGTCAACACATTATCACCACATATGCTTTGAGCGTTATCTTTCTCATGCCTGAAATGAGTAAAGGATTTTTTCTTTTTATCAAAAAGATTCAATCCGCCTCCATCTGTTCCTATCCATATATTTTCTCTGGAGTCTTCATAAATACAGGCGACAATATTATTACTCAGGCTATTTAAATTTTGCTGATGCCGATAATGATTGAATTTTGTCCCATCAACATTTATCCTGTTGATTCCTCCGTCTGAGGTGCCAAACCATAAGTTGCCCTTTGTATCCTTAAGTATTGAAGTGATGGTATTGCTGCTGATACTTGTCTGGTCATCGTTGAGGCTGCGGTAATAGGAGAAATCCATTTTTTCCGGATCAAATGAAATCACACCCGAGTTTTCAGTACCAATCCAATAGTTGCCTGTGTTGTCCTCTGCTATGGATAGTAAAACACTGTAATTTTTTGATTTATCGCCATTACCCTCTTTAAAATGAATCCGGGTAAACGTGCCCTTCCTTTTATCGAAAAGATTCAATCCGCCGCCATAGGTACCGATCCAGAGATTCCCTGTGTCATCCTCATGGATAAACTGAACATTGTTATGAGAAAGCGTGGTATTATCGTACGGATCATGCTGAAATCCTTTAAAGGTCTCGGTTTTTTTGTCAAAAAGGTTTAATCCGCCGTTTCGGGTACCTATCCAAAGATTGTGATCCTTATCCTCAAAAAGACAAGTTATGCCATTATCACCTATGCTGTTTGGATCATTCTTGTCATTAACAAAATGAATAAAGGAACCGCTTGTTTTGTCAAAAAGATCAAGTCCTTCATTTCCTGTGCCTATCCATAGATTTCCGTCCCGGTCATAATAGAGGCATTTTATGTCTTCGCTCGCCAGGGATCTAGGATTGTTGGGATTATTTCTATAATGCGTAAATCTTTCCTTTTTCGGGTCAAAACGATTAAGTCCTCCCTGCCATGTAGCTATCCATATATTTCCGGCGGCATCTTCCAGAAGGGATTTTATGTCATTAGAACTCAGACTGTTTTTGTCCTCGAGACTTTTTTTATAGACTGTAAACCTGTAGCCATCATATTTATTTAATCCATCCTTTGTCCCAAACCACATGAATCCTTTTCTATCCTGCAGGAGGCTGGATACATTACTTTGGGAAAGCCCTTCATCAATACCCAGTTTTTCAAATTTCACATTTTGGGTTTGGGAAAACGAGTAGAAATTGAATTGAAGAAGGATAACTAGTAAGAATAGATACAGCTTTGCCATAGATTAATTTAAAGTTCAGCCATTCAAGATAATCAAGTTACAATCTTTTAATAAAAGATGTAATGCCGTTAAAAAAATAAAATACTGCAACAATATCTCTTGTTTTTCAATTAATTAATAGTTCTGATTGAAAATGCTTTGTACAGGTTTACCTATATTCGGGACTATTGGAACGTGTTTTAGGACGCTTTACGGGTAATTTCACCATACAAATTTTATTAACCCAAAATTTACAAGTATGAAAAAGATTTACGCCTTTCTTTTAATGTCAGCTTTTGTGCTGGCGCTAGCGCCGGGGTTGAAAGCCCAGGTGTTTTTTGACGATTTTACGGGAACTTCCCTTAATACTTCCGACTGGAATATAGCGAATACTGCTTGGGGAAATATCGCTGGTAGAAGAAGCAATGGTGGCGTCGTGCCCGAAAATGTTCGTGTTACTAATGGAAATCTGGTAATAGAGGCCCATGGCAATTTTTATACTGGTCCCGTTCAAGGGCATGGGCAAAATATCAGGGTAGGAGGCGCGATATCCACTAAAAGGGAATTCGCGTCCGGAAGCTTTGAAATAAGAGCAAAAATATGTCCGCAGGCAGGCGCTTTATCCGCGTTCTGGACATACTATAATCCCAATGATGATCCAAATTACAATCATGAAATTGATTTTGAGTTTCCTGGGCGCAACCAAGAGCCGAATAGCCCCGCAACTTCAAGTTTGGAATATGGATTGATGACCTCCTGGAGAGGGACAAGCACTAGCCAATACAAAACGCATGATAAATATTTTGGAAATCAAACGGATGGTAACTACCACCTTTACCGGTTTGAATGGCACACGGGAGGAAACGGTCAAACAGCCCGGGTGGAGTGGTATTACGACAATGTGCTCATGGCTACCAATGCTGATCCCGCATTTGTTCCTAATCACGCAGGAAATTATTGGATTGGCATATGGTTTCCCTGGTGGATCGCTGAACCAAATTTTAATATCGACCACATGTATGTGGATTGGATTCGGATTACCCCTTTCAATGAGCCCAATGATCTGCCTGCTCCAACTTGTACCGCCGCACCGGCGCAACCCGGATTGATCGTAGGCAATACTACTGTAGCCGCCGGAAGCAGCCAGATTTATTATGTCGACAACGTACCGGGAGCTACTTCCTATACCTGGACGCTACCATCAGGTTGGTCGGGCACGTCTTCTACCAATGCGATTACTGCAACAATAGGAAGCGCCGGAGGAACAATTTCCATAAGATCCAACAACGCTTGCGGTACAAGTACCGCAAGGACGCTTAACGTTACGGTTTCAAGTTGCGCAAGCCCTCCTCAGCCCGGCCTTATTGTAGGCAATACTTCAGTTTCCTCAGGAAGCAGCCAGATTTATTATGTGGATAATGTACCGGGCGCTACTTCTTATACCTGGACACTCCCGTCAGGTTGGTCAGGTGCGTCTTCTACCAATGCTGTTACAGCCACCGTTGGAAGTTCGGGTGGAACAGTTTCCGTAAGATCAAACAATGCTTGCGGAACAAGTACCGCGAGAACTCTAAATGTAACCTTTTCGGGTGGCAATCTTGCCCGTGGAAAGAATGTGGTCGTTTCCTCAAATGAAACTTCTACCCTGATTGGGGAAAATGCCGTTGACGGGAATATGGGTACAAGATGGGCCAGTCAGTACACAAATTCACAATGGATTTATGTGGACCTTGGCGCAACTTATAATATTAACCGTGTAAAAGTTAATTGGGAAGCTGCCTATGGAAGAAATTATCAAATACAAGTGTCTTCCAATGCTTCAAGATGGACAACAATCCGGACAGTTTCAGGCAACACCAGTCTTACAAATGATTTTCCTGTTTCGGGTACAGGAAGATACCTCAGAATAAATGGGACACTTCGCGGCACCGAGTATGGGTATTCTATTTATGAGCTTGAGGTCTATGGAACCTCCTCCGCCAGACTTGGTTTGGAAGAAAAGGTTGAGACGCGGGAGAATTCCGAACACTTTGTCGTTTTTCCTATTCCCTTTACCGTTGAAACAAAAATTCAGTATGAGTTACAAAAAGACGAGCGGGTTACTGTGGAAGTTTTTGATTTAAATGGGACTAAAGTTCAAAGTCTTTTAAAGAACAGGGTTTTAAAGGCCGGGAAATACCAATATAATTTCTCGGCTCCCGTCCCCGGAACATATATTGTGAAATTAATCATCGGAAAAAAAGTATTGACTAAACAGCTTACAAAATATTAAAGTACAGATAAGAACCGGAATTTATGAAATGGATGGAATTTTTTGGAATGATGCTAAATTCCAGTTTTTCCCAATAATTCTGAAAATTCCGGTTCTAAACTATATTCCATATAACCCTAAATTTATATCTATGAAAAGAAATCTATTATGTTTTGTTTTAATCCTGTTTACCGCTACTGCCTTTTCGCAGAGCAATCCGGGATTGGGAGATGTAAGCGCCCCGGGTGTTTTCTATGATACTTTTGATGAACCCATCGATCTTACCAAATGGTCCCTTGGAAATCAGAAATGGGCGACCGACAATGGAGGAATTGTTCCGGAAAATGTGTCTCAGTCCGACGGAAATTTAGTGATTGAAGCCCATGGTAATAATTATACCGGACCTGTTGAGGGGTTTGGTCAAAATACCAAAGTAGGCGGAGGCCTTATTTCCAAAGCCAAGTTAGGTCCGGGTATTTATGAAGTGCGGGCGAAGGTGTGTCCTCAGCTAGGAGCGCTATCCGCATTCTGGACTTATGAATATGGGGCAGACGGACAAACGGGTTATTCTGAAATTGATTTTGAGGTGCCCGCTTTTAAGACGCCGGGCAATCCATCTTTTGAATACCTCTTTTGTAACAATTGGGAAAC
Organism: Cytophagales bacterium; assembly: GCA_035628645.1. GTDB lineage: Bacteria > Bacteroidota > Bacteroidia > Cytophagales > Cyclobacteriaceae > DASPJL01. Next base: position 10,621 of record DASPJL010000031.1, read on the forward strand.
AGAAACGAAGTATGAAACCGTAGCAGCAGAGGTTTCACCATTAAATGATGGCCAATACCACATCTTCAGGTTCGAATGGTATCCTGCATCCATCAGCGCTACTCCTCATGTGGATTATTATTTGGATGGAGAATTGCTTACTTCCAGCACTCATTTTGTGCCAAATTTTGATGCGCAGTTTTGGATTGCCATTTGGTTTCCGACATGGGCAGGTACACCTGATTTTGATACGGATCACATGTACGTAGACTGGTTTAAGTATACTCCCGCTACAACGGATCCCGGATTGCCAGGTGATGGCAGTGGTGGAGATACCTATATTGAATATGCAGATTTTGACGGTGATTCCAATATCGCCTTTCCCAGTGGTGATGTAGAAGAAGGCGGAAGTTCAAATTCCACCAGCAGTTTTGTAGATGCCTCCGGAACAGGAAAGATTATGGAATGGAACTATAACATTACCCCCAATACTCTTGGATATTCCTATGCTTATGTTGTGGTAAATAAAGATGCATTGGCCACTGAAACCCCGCTTGATATTTTTAATACCCGGTTCCTGAAATTCTGGGCAAAGTCTGAAGGAGACGCAATAGGAAAGGTAATGTTCATAAACCTCGCTAACGGAAGAAACAGAAGCAAATACCAAACACCGGTACTGAATGAAGGATGGAATGAAATAGAAATTCCAATTCTAAAAGATTCCATTACCAACATCGCGTTTGTTTTCGAAAGCGACGGCGCGACAACCACTTCCGGTACGGTTTATATTGATAACATCGAACTTAGAGATGTATCCTCTCCGGATGGAGGAACTGTTCCCCCTAATGGCGGACTTGCATCTGATTGTGCGGATCCAGCATCACCCGGCGTTATTTCAGGAAATACCTCGACTACGCAGGGAAGCATCGAAACTTATTCCGTTGAACAAGACAGCGCTGCAACTTCCTATACCTGGACATTGCCGGCAGGGTGGTCCGGTACATCGTCCACAAACTCAATCAACGCTACGGTTGGTAGTGAAGGGGGAGTTATTTCTGTGACCGCTAATAATTTGTGCGGATCAGGTCCTGCAAGTACGCTAACGGTAACGGCAACTCCTGCTCCTTCAGAGGATTACATTAACTATGCAGATTTTGATGGTGAATCCAATACCGCAATTCCGGGAGGTGACGCCGAAGAGGGTGGAAGTTCCATTTCCGAAAATGCTTTTGTAGATGCTTCCGGAACAGGAAACATATTGGAGTGGAATTTTGGCCTTAATCCTAATACGCTTGGATATTCCTATGCCTATCTGGTAGTAAACAAAAATGCGTTGCCCACTGAGACGATGGTCAATACAAACAGCGTCAGATTTCTAAAATTTTGGGTAAAGGCGGAAGGAGACGCTGTCGGGAAATCGATGGTGGTAAACCTGGCCAATGGCAGGGTTAGAACCCGATACCAAACTCCGCTGCTGGCAGAAGGCTGGAACGAAATAGAACTCACTATATTAAAAGACGCAGTTACAAACATCGCGTTTGTATTTGAAGGCGACGGCGCCACGACTGCTTCCGGAACAGTTTATATTGATGATATTGAGTTAAGCGCTGAATCTTCTCTCGAAGGTGGTTCAAATCCTCCGAATGGCGGATTGGCTTCCGAATGTATGGCGCCATCGCAACCTGGAGCCATTACAGGGAGAACCTCAGTAAAACAAGGAAGAAATTTAACCTATTCCGTAGCAATTGACAGTGCAACCACATCCTATACCTGGACTCTGCCCGATGGATGGAGCGGAACTTCTACGACAAATTCTATCGACGTAATCGCAGGAAGTGAAAGCGGAATAATCTCGGTAATTGCTCACAATACTTGCGGCTCAAGTGACTCGAGTACTTTGGTGGTGACTGTCCGATCCGGTCCGAATAATCTCGCTTTGAACAAAACCGTGGTGGCTTCTTCCCATAAGTCAAACGACAACAGCCCATCAAAAGCTGTTGATGGAAATAAAGGCACAAGGTGGGCCAGCCAAAAGTCAAAGCAAGAATGGATTTATGTGGACCTTGGCGCTGCTTACAACATCTGGAGGGTAAAAATCATTTGGGATGCTGGGCTTTATGGCAGAGATTATAAAGTACAGATGTCTTCCGATGCTTCGTCCTGGTCTACCATTCATTCCGTGAATAAGAACAAAAGTCTTGTAAATAACCTGAAAGGACTTTCCGGTACAGGCAGGTATGTGAGGATTAAGAGCGAAAAAAGCCATAATGCCCACGGTTATTCCATCCTGGAATTTAAGGTGTTTGGAGCTGCTTCTTCAGCAAGAATCGGAGATTCAGAAGCAGAAGCTGGATCGGCGGTAGTTTCGGTAACCGCATTTCCAAATCCCACCACTTCAAGAATTACCATCAGACTTGGAAGCTTTTGGGAAAAAGGAGGTATGATAACATTACATAACTCTTCAGGCAAACAAATAAAAACAGAAAAGATTGCAGGTAAGGAACACTCCTTTGAGCTTTCCAATTTGCCAGACGGTTTATACTTTATCAATCTCTCCAATTCAGGAAAAAGAGCTACTTATAAATTTTATAAGGAGTAAAAAGTGAAAGGTTGTAAAAAGCCTTGAATATTAGAGATCCCCGGAATGAAGCTTTCCGGGGATTTTTTTATAAAAGCTATACGCTACGGACTTTTTTCAAAAACGGATCGGTTATCATAAAAAAATAACGAAAAGGCAAATCTTTAAAACTTATTATTGCAAATCATAACTGCATCCTGGAACAAATGAACATTGAAACGCACACCATAAACGATATAAAAATTGCTGAGATCAGCGCTGACGAAATTATTATTAAATCTACTGAAGATGGACTGGATCTATTAGGCAACATATATTATCAGGGTTTTGACAGAATTATTGTGCATCAAAAAAATATCACCCCTGATTTCTTTTACTTAAAGAATGGAATGGCCGGAGAAATACTTCAAAAGTTCTCCAATTACCGGGTTCGGTTAGCTATTATAGGTGATTTTGCTCAACACACCGGTAAAAGCATCCAGGATTTCATTTTTGAAAGCAACAAAATCGGGCATGTCAACTTTGTAAGCTCTTTATCAGAGGCATTATCCAGGCTTTCGAAAAATTGAGGATAATCCGATGCGAGACGAGCAATTGGTAACAACAGACCAGGCCGGGAAGGTGTCAGGTATTTGGTTGATCATCGATAAATTTTCAGCCAATCCAGAGAGACTTTTTATGGTTGATGGTTTCGGTGCTCTCCTGACTGCGTTCCTTTTAGGAGTAATCCTGGCAAGATTTGAAGATAGTTTCGGGATGCCACAGACAATACTTTATTTTTTATCTTCCGTGGCATGCATTTACTCGATCTACTCGTTTTGTTGCTGTTTTTTTGTTTTCAGCAATTGGGTGCCATACCTGAAAGCCATTACAATTGCCAATCTGATCTATTGTTGTCTTACCATCGGGCTGATATTTTATTTTTACCAAAGTCTGACTTTTTTGGGATTAATTTATTTTTTCCTTGAAATCATGGTGATGATTGGTTTAATGCTTGTCGAGCTAATGGTGATTTTGAAGAAACTCAAACAATAAATAACAACGAGTCTGTAAGTTGTATGTGTTAATAAAAAAATCTCATGGTTGCGGCTTTATTCAGCATTATTATTCTTTTTGCTTTTTAAATCTTTGAAATCGTCAAGAAAGAATTCATTAATATTCCTATAATCAAGCTTGTCATAATCAAGCAGGCTATAATCAGTAACCGGGTTGCCCATTTCAATTATCATTTTTTCCTTTATTTCTTCATAGGGTACATCTTCCAAAGCCATACCTTCTAAATAATCGCATAGTTTATCACAAGCATTGTCTGCTACATAGATAATTTCGGTTCCACCTATAATTTGCATTATTTTAAATAGGTCAGTCCGATATTTTTCGAACCAGTCCAATTTATAAATTTCATAAAGCAACCTATAACGGTATATAGTATCTATTATACCTATATTTCTGCAGAGAATCGGTGCAAATGTATGAGGGCCATTAAAATATACATTGAATGGTGAACTTGTCTCTTTATGAATTTCATATTCCCATTCACCGTATTCTTTTACTACTTCATTTTTTCCATTTGAATATGAAGTGGTGTCTAGGTTTAAGGATTTGAGGTTTTTTAAAATTGAATCATAATATGCTTTTGATTCCTTTCCTTTTAAATTTGAATTGGTTAAAGCATAAAGGCTGGTTCCCACATTATTGATGTTTTAGATAGGCTGTGGAGTAACAAATCCAGATAATTTAAGAAATTTCTAAATGCTTCATTGCTCTTATTAAAGCATTATACCATTTAAGAATATACTTGTCTTCAAGCAAACTCTTATTTGCGCCAATGATCTTTAGGAATGTATCAACCAATCCATCCCAGTCACAAAGATTTCCGGCAGGATAAATTTCCCAGTTTAACTCTTGTAAAGTCCAATTTGCTTTTGAAGAATTTTTAATCATAGAGGTAGTAATCCAGTTACCCTCATTATCCTCTCCGCCCCTGGCAACAGGAATGATGTGATCTATTGACGGAAAAAGCTCATAATAATATATATGAGTCTCCTGCATTTTCCAGTGAGAATGAGCTGGGAATGCTTCTGGTAGATTTTTCCTGACAATTTGAAATATGCCAGGGAAAATAAGCTTTTGTCCAGAATACCTATCGATAAAACCATCCCTAAGAAATACTATGGTAGCATTATAAGGAGAACATTTTCTAAATCCTTTTGTGTTAGAAACAAAGGGATAATGCTTTTTTGCATATTCAAGACTTTCCTCCTTTTTATTTTCTAAAAGTAGGTCCAATACTCTGGACATTATTTCGGCTTTTTCCAAATTTTTTTGTATTTTCTATACTTTTGACTCATATAGCTAATATATCAACTGTTGTTTTACCTTTGCTGAGAATAAGATCATAAAATTTTATTTAATTTTAAAAACTTTCTCACATCTTTGTTTTCCTCTCCAAGCGTTTGCACCCAATTATTACTAAGTGAACTGTACTTGTATAAATCCGATACAAGAAAAGTCTGATAATTTAGTTCATCTGTGTACGAGCCTTTAACATAGATATAAGTTTCAATGATTTTATTATAATCAAATGGACTTAATGTATATGTTATGGTTTTTCCCGTTTCGTAACTTAATACAATGTTATCAGGAAATTCCTCATCTAAATTTGAAATCAATTTCAGTTCGGCAGTTTCTCTTAGTAAAATGAAGGTTCTCAATTTTACATTATAAGCATTGGCATTTTTTCCAGCACAATATGGTATGTCAAATGATGTAACGGAATCATTAATTTTCTTAACAGATATACCTCTTCGACATAAGTCAATTATCGGTCTAGAATTGGTTACTCTCTCTTCATCTTTTTTCTTTTGAAAATAAAAAGCTCCGTAGCCCCCTAGTGCAGTAAATATTATTCCAACAGCAATTACGATTTGAGATAAATTTAAAAGAGTTTGATTTGTCATATAATTTCTAATGTTATCCCCATCTGTGTAAGCTTATTCCAATTGTCAAATTGATGTTTTAAATGTTTTTCCCACAATCCCCCAATCTAAAAATTAAAAACACAAATCCCTACAATTATTTTTCCTTACTAATTCCCCCAGCTAGTCCCAGCAAATAATAAAAGCTGGTTCGAGTTTGCAACTCGGACCGCAATTTCTTTTCAATGATACTGTAACCGGACAAATGCAATTCTATATATCCTGTTAAATCTGGCATGCCGACTTTTTCGACAATCATGGGTTCTCCATCCCTGGAGCTGTGTAAAAAGATATAAGAATAGTAAACCCTGATTTTTTGTGTTGTATTTAACTTTTTTGTAGATACTCCTGTAGTAGCATGGCGTGAAATAGCGGAGCTTGCACAAAAGCTCCTCAGAAAAGGCAGTCATCTATATGTAGAAGGGAAATTGAAAAACAGGAACCACCAAGACAAGGGCGGAAAGCTTCCTCTTGATTGACAAACCAAAAATGCGAAATAGTATTATTTGTAAAAATGCGATTTTTAAAAAAAGAAAAATAGGTATATTGGATGCAGATATAACAAATATAGACGCACCTAGTGCTTATATAAATAAGTTATGGGCAAGGTTAACAGACGACACAACAATGAAAATTAAAATACTGACATTATTACTTTTAATTAATTCACTTACATCTTGCGGACAAAAGAAAATGGAAAATAAGTTTTTTACTTGGGACAACTTTGTAGACAATTTCGGAAAGGAAATGGTTTCAGCGGAAGACGTTCACAATAATATGGTTAAAAGCGGACTGAAGGATAACTGCTTAACAAAAATGGACTTCACTTTTATTTCTGACAAAAAAGAGAATTTGATAAAATTAGGAGAGTTTATAAAATCACATTATCCATATACAGTTCAAGAAGTAAAAAAGTATGAAGACCTATGGGAAATTAACGGAGAGACTAACGAAATTCCGATAACAGCGGACAATTTGCTTTATTGGGCTTTGGATATGTACAAACGAGGTTATGAGTTTGACGCAAAACTTGACGCATACGGTGGACCGTTCGACCCGAAAGACCAAAAATTTCCAGACTTAGACACATCTAAAGCGGACTATTATTTTGACAATGGTGTTGAGTGTTACGAAAAAGGTGACTTAAGTGGTTCAATTATTAATTGGTCTCTAACCTTAAATATCAATCCAAAGGAACCTAATTCCTATTATTCAAGAGCAATTGTAAAAAACGAACTACATACTTGGAAATCTGCACTACGCGACTATGACAAAGCAATTGAAATTGCACCAGACTTTGTTAGTGCATTGACAAATCGCGGTAGTTTAAAAGATGAAAACGGTGATTATTCGGGAGCAATTGACGATTACAATAAAGTTCTGTCAATGGACAAAGTTGATTTAGAAAACAAACAACAAGCATATTTTAACCGAGGAAACTCAAAATTTAATTTAAAAGACAAAAAAGGTGCTTGTGAGGACTGGAAAAAAGCACTCGAACTTGGAGCAGACTATGCAAAAGAACGACTTGATGAACATTGCAAATAGAAAAAACCCAGCCCATAACAGCACCTACCCAAAAGGCGGGGTTTCGTGTTCCAAAGACAGTTGTGTGGGTAATCAAACATTAGTTTTTCAAATCAAATTTTGTGATAAAAGTCCCGCCCTTCGGGTAGCCGCAAACCGTGTGTGACTTGAATCACATTTTTTTTATGTGAGTGCTGTAAAACAGATGGAAGACATTGAAAATAGAATAGTTCATTGTGCAGAATTCAAGCGAAGCGAATGGCTGGCAAGAAATATTTTTTTTAGATGAACTGGCCTTCCGCCGAGGGCTTTCAGGAGTACTTGGCAAACCACCTTATGCTGCATGATTGGAAACAAGATTGTGGTGAGCGATAAGGAAAAACGAGAACAAAGATTCTTGTAGGTGTATAATGCAGAGCTGAACGAAAGTGAACCAAACGAAGAAGCCTCGTAAGGGCAATTACGATGTCGAAAATAAGCAGTTACGTTTGTGCTTATGATAGAGTGCAGAAGCGAACCTGATTACTGTCTGCGCGGCATCCGGGGTTAAGTTGGCAGGAATGCATTATGGGGTGTTTTATGGAACAAGTGAAATCTTTATCGTTTTGCAAAATCGAGAGAGGAAGCAGGCACCACCGGATGTGGGTGAGATAAAGGTGGCAGACTAAGCTGTAGTAGCGATGAATCCAGTGAAAGCGGGAGGAGCCAAGAGCTTAGCTTGTTTAATTTCAGAATCAATTTACAACCAGCAATGGGATGACAGATTATTAAGAAATAAAATCACAGCCAATAACCAAAGCAATGGTTTGGCGGGCGTACAAGAAAGTAAAATCCAACAAAGGGAGTGCGGGCATTGATCGTATGGACTGGGAAGCATTAGATGGAAATCTAAGCAAACACATGTAGAAGTTATGGAACCGGCTAACTTCTGGCACATATTTTCCCAAGGCAGTCAAACAAGTAGAGATCGGGAAGAAAGATGGAGGGGTACGCAAGCTAGGTATTCCGACCCTGCTCGACCGCATTGCCCAAGAAGTAGTGAAACACCATCTGGAAAAGCTGGTAGGTCCCATTTTTCATGACAGCTCATTTGGGTATCGTCCCAATCGCAGTTGCCATGATGCAGTAGCGAGGAGCAACAGTAACTGTTTCAACCATGATTTTGTGATAGATCTTGATATTAAAGGTTTCTTTGATAGGATAGACCATGACTTGATGATGAAAGCAGTAGCTCACTATTGTAAAGATAAATGGGTATTGATGTACGTAGAAAGATGGCTGAAATCAGGAGCAGTCTGCAAAGACGGACAACTGATTCGGACGGAAATGGGCACACCGCAAGGAGGCGTGATCAGTCCGCTGCTGGCCAATATTTACTTGCATATTGTTGTCGATAAGTGGATGGAAAAGGAACACCCTGAGAAACCCTTTGAACGTTAT
>DASPJL010000032.1:0-18101 GCA_035628645.1 Cytophagales bacterium
AAAATTACTTTACTATAGACAAAACGTTAGGTGAGGCGCACAAATTTAATGTGGTAGGTGGTTTTTCTATTCAAAAGTCTTTGACTAGGTGGGCTGATCTTGAAGCGAGGGTTTTCCCAAATGACAACTTGCAAAATGAAAACCTGAACAGTGCAGGGAAACAAATTGTAAATAATCGCCCAACAGAAGAATCTATTCTTGAATCATGGTACGGAAGGGTAAATTATATACTCAAAGACAAATACATGGTGACTTTTACCGGTCGTGCTGATGGATCTACAAAATTTGGAAGCAATAACAAATGGGGTTTCTTTCCGTCAGGAGCAGTAGCATGGAAGCTTGGTGAAGAAGATTTTATCAGATCTTTGAATATCTTCTCTGAGTTAAAACTGAGAGCAAGTTATGGTTTAACAGGAAACCAGGGGCTACCTCCTTATAGAACTTTAGACAGATTCGGAACAGGAAAATATTTTACAGGTACCACTTTTGAAACTGGCTTTGGTCCTGGGTTAGCAGGTGAATCAAACCAACAAGGACTTAAATTGGTTGGAGGTTTGCAAAATAATGATCTGAAATGGGAAACTACGACCACTCTTGATGCGGGTATCGATATAGGTATTCTTAATCAAAGGTTTACACTTACGGCTGATTATTATATAAAAAACACGGTTGATTTGTTAAGAATAAGATCTGTTGCAGCTTCTACCGGATATGATGAACAATGGGTAAACGATGGAGAGATTAAAAATACAGGAGTAGAGCTGGGACTTAGCGCAAACGTAATACAATCTTCAGATCTTAACTGGAATGTAGGTGGTAATATTACTGTAAACCGCAATGAAGTTGTGGCAATGGGAGAAAGTGACATTGTACAGACAGGTGGTTATGTAGAGCAAATCCGTCAAAATGCAAATTACTTTATTGTAGGTCAGCCGATCTATTCCTTCTATGGTTACAAAACCAATGGAATTATTCAAACGGAAGAAGAAGGTTTGGCTGCAGGACTAACAGGCGCAGAAGCTTTACCAGGAGAAATAAAATACATGGATATATCCGGTCCGGATGGAGTTCCCGATGGATTAATTGATGGTAACGACAGAACAATTATCGGGAATCCAAACCCTGATTTTATTTACAGCTTCAATACCAAAGTGGAGTATAAAAACTTTGACCTTTCAGCGCAGTTTTATGGTGTTCAGGGAAATGACGTGCTTGATTTAAGGAAAATGACCGCCAGCAGACAAGTGTTGAGATGGACGATAGACAATCCAAGTAATGAATATCCAAGAGCGAACAACAGCAGGGGGTACAAAGCATCTGACTTTTTCATTACAGACGGATCATTCCTTAGAATTCAGAACGTCACTTTAGGTTATAATGTAAAGCAAAATTTAGTAAAGGCAATATCCAGTCTGCGAGTTTATTTGTCAGGTAATAATCTTTACACCTTCACGAAGTTCAATCCGGGTTACGATCCTGAAGTTTCCGAAAGCGGAATTCACTGGGGAGGTTATCCAAAACCAAGAGCTTATACATTAGGAATTAATATCGGATTTTAATTTAAAGCATAAGATCATGAATTTTAAAAAACATATATATAGATTATTGGTTTTGACCGTCGTTCTGTCAAGTTGTGCAGACCTGGAGGAAAAACCACATGGCATCACCAACACCATTTCGTTCTATAAAACGGAAGCAGATGCTAACGCAGCCTTAATTTATGCTTATTCCGTATTGCCGGAGGTAGGCTACTATTCTAGGATGTATTATGTAGTTACCGAATTGCCTACTGAGAATCTTACTATGAAAGGCGATGCAGGTATTGGTAACACCGAGTTGGATCAATTGAGAATGACTTCGACCAATACCGATATAGGTAACATTTGGGGGTATATGTACAATGCCATTTTACGGGCAAATGCAGTAATTGCCAATGTGCCTCAGATAGCAGTAATGTCTGAAGCTTCCAGAAATCAAGTGATAGGCGAGGGATATTTTCTGAGAGGTTTACATTATTTTAACCTTGTCCGTATGTTCGGTGAAGTGCCTGTCAGAACAGAACCACTTACGAATGTTGACCAGATACCCAAAGCTAAATCAACGATAAAAGAGGTCTATGACCTTATAATAAGTGATCTGCAAAAGGCTGAAGAATTGATGAGTGCTGAGGAGAATCTGGAAGGAAGAGCAAACAAAATTGCTGCACAAGCCTTACTTTCTAAAGTTTATCTTCATTTAGCTTCTTCGGGGGAATCAGCGTCTCCAGGTTATGATTTTGTAACGAGCCCTGAGGAAATGTATACCAACGCAAAGACTTACTCAGGCAAAGTGGTAAATGAGCAATCCGTTTTCGGATTCACAGAATCTCTACGGGAAATTTGGGACATAGAAAAATACAAAGTTCCTTCCGCTGTTACCGAACACATCTTCGATGCGGCAGTTGACCGAAATGGAGCTGCTGAAGGGAATTATTCCAAATTACCAAATATGTTCCTTCCAGCCATTGGATTTAATATGATATTGGATGATGGGATTAACATCGGACAGGGATGGAATCACTTTCAAACGGAGCCGGCCATATATAACTTTTATGCCGACAATGACAAAAGGAAAACTGAGCTTATTGTTTCATCAGTAAAGGACGATAAAGGCGTTGAAAGAACCTTAAATATTAATGATTGGTCACGGCCTTTTTCAAGGAAATATATTGATCCAAAACGTATCGGTGATGCAAGCAGTGCCAATTCTCCTGTAATTCGCTATAGTGATATACTACTGGTTTATGCGGAAGCGAACGGTCCGACACCAGAAGGATATGCAGCTATTAATAGAATAAGGAATAGGGCAGGTATCGGCGACCTTACTACAGGACTTAGTGTTCCTGATTTTCGTCAGGCGGTAGTAGAGGAAAGAGCAAGGGAGCTTGCCTTCGAAGGCCATCGTTTGTTTGATCTTCGCCGTACCAATTCGGTTGAAAAAATCCTTGTTGATAAATATGGCAAGACCATTACAAGCGGTGGTTATTTCTTCCTGATACCACAAAAAGAATTAGATACTAACCCTTTAATGAAATAAAAGATGAAGAAATATACAATATTCAGTATTGCGGTATTTTTTATCGTTAGTACTATACAATTTTCCTGCACCAGGGATCCTTACGAGGATGTTTACAGCAATGAACGTTCAATTGACAATGTTACTTTGGGTGGAGATCTTATGCAGGTTGGCCCTGCCGTTGTAGACAGGGAAAAAGGAACGGCGACTGTAAAAGTATTGATGCAGCAGGGGACTGATCTTTCAAACGTTGTTGCGAAAGTGCTTCCTTCTTATAGAGCTACCATCAGCCCTGGTCCTGACCAACCTGTAAATTTTGCTGGCAATAATAATAAGTTTACTTACACGGTTACTGCTGAATCAGGAAGTACCCGTGACTGGACCGTTGAGCTTGTCCCATTTACAGAAACGTTACTCGGTACTTATGATATCCAGGGCTTAATAGTATTTGGCGGAACAGGTCCGGAGTATGGAGGAGGCGCAGTGATGCCGCTGACTGATAAGCCATGGGTTTGGCCTGAAACAGGCGGACCTGCAGCAGAAATGGATAATCAGCTGACATTCGAATATACCGGTACAACTGCCCTTGGGGAAACCTATGGAAAAGTTACAAACAGTGCCGGTGCTGATGGACTTTATGCCAACTTCCTTTTTATTGGTGATCCTCAAACAGATGTAAATCCCTTTTACAGAACAATTCCTAAAGGCGAAGCTACCTGGACCCGTAATTATGAAAAAAATACCGTGACCTTTACTTTTTCTGACGGACGTACGGCTGTAGGAACTTTTGAAGAAGCCGGAACCGAAGATTTGAACAACGGTCTTTCAAAAACCATCACGGACAATGCCTTCTCTTTTACTTTGAAAGGTACCGATGATTGGGACAAAATTTATTCAGATTACGATAAGTTTGTAAAAAACCCCAGGAAATTCTGGATTGATATTAAAAGACGTTGATAAGCGATTTTAATAGAGAATAAATCAGTGTTAAACAAAAAGCTGCAAGTTGGGTTCCTTGCAGCTTTTTTTGTGTAAAATCATGTTTTAGCAAAATCTAATAATAGTTCATCCCATTTCTTTGTTGTCTTTTTTATCTTCGGCAAGCGAAGCAAAAGTTAAAAATCAACAACACAGGGATTTTTCAAACCATCCACCTGCTGCGCCAATTATAGCGGCATCTTCGCCCAGTGAAGCGATTTTAATTGGAAGGGTAATGCCTCTCCTGTTTAGCTCTTCGATAACCACTGGTAAGAATAATTCGGAAGCATTGGAAATATTTCCCCCGAGTATAATTACCTCTGCAACTTCCGATTCCAGGAATTTATATAAAAAGGAGGAAAGGTTGTTTCCAAATTCGTCAAACACTACCCTGGCTAGATTGTCCGAGTTATAGCGTTCAAATAACTCTTTCACGTTTTTTACTTCCTTCCCTGACAGTTCCTGATACCTTTGTTTAAACCAACGGGTAGACATATAATCCTCTGCAATTCCATTTTTAAAAGGCATGCACCACAAATTGGCATCATTGCCCACTTGATTTTTGAGAACGGCTGATCCTAAACCTGTACCCAACGTTATACCTATGGCATTTTCATATCCCTGAATCGATCCGCCAAAAAATTCGCCCTGGATGAAACTTCCCGCATCGTTGACCAGGTAGAAATTTTCAGGAGCAAGGCTAAGTTCAGCGCCCAGGAGGTTTTTGATATTTTTTCCATACAAAGAATCGTATTTGTCCTGGTCTTTTATAAGTGATATTCCTTCTTCATAATCGAACGGACCGGGCATGGCTATTCCAATCTTTCCTCGTCCGTCAGGATGAAAGGCGAAGGTTTCCCGAATTACTTCGGCCCATTGTTTTATTATTTCATGTGCACTGCCATGTGAATTAACAGGTTTTCTCGTTCGGGTGGCAGGTAGAAGACTTTTATTGTTTAAATCAACAAGCGCAGCAGTTATATGAGAGCCTCCAATATCGGCACCAAGTACAATCGAATTATTCATTAGTGTAGTAAAATTAATAAGTTGGTTCAAAGGTATGCAATGTCGGCTTTGAGTAGATAATGCGAAGCGTTATTCTATTTCCAATTGCTCATCAACACATATCATATTAACACATTATCCCTTTATTTGTTTTTCTTTTTAACTTCCTCTTCAAGCTTCTTTACTTCCGTTATGTCGGTTTGGATTCCCAGGAGTCCCATCTGATTTAGGTAGCCAATATAAAAGGGCATTTTTGTGGTCTGTAGAATCTTTTCTGTGCCGTTTTTGTCTTTAAAAATTTCCTCAGGAAAATAAACGGGCTTACCCGATTTGATGATTTCCAATTCTTTATTTCTGTAGTCGGTAGCAGATTCGAGGTCAAAGAAATCAAAATCAGATTTACCCAATAGCTCATCCACACTTAATTTATGGGCCTCGGCAACGGCGTTATTCGCCAAAAGAAACTTGCCATCCTTGTCTTTTAAAAATATTTTTTGAGGAAGTTTATTGATTACCTCTATTAATGTTTTTTCGTGTTCTTCAAGAGTTTTGAGTATTTCTTTTGATTTCTCCTCATCTCTCAGCTTCATCGTTTCTATCTCTTCCAGCTTTTCTTTTAGCTCTAGTTCTCTAGTCGAAAGCTTATCCACAAGTTTTACCATTTCCGCTTCTTTTCTTCTCATTTCTTCTTGTGTGGCCTCAAGTTCTTCCATATTCTGTTTCATTTCCTCTTCCTGAGATTTAAGTTCTTCAGTTTGCTGCTGCGAAGCTTCCAATAGCAACCGTGTCCGGTCATTTTTTCTGAAGCTGCTGACGGCAGAAGCAATATTTTCTCCTAATTTTTCAAGGAAGTCGATCTGATATGGCAGGATCTCATTAAATGAAGCCATTTCTACAATACACTCTACATTTTCGTCTGATTTAAAAGGAATAACAAGCAATGTGCGAGGCTTGGCGCTTCCCAAAGAGGAAACTATATTGGTATATTCCTCAGGAATATTTTTAATGTACACATGGCTTTGTTCAAGGTAAGCTTGTCCTACTAAGCCTTCACCTACCTTTAATTCTTTCGTTAAGTATTTCCTGCGTTCGTAAGCATAACAGGCTGCCAGATCAATGGAAGTTTCTTCTTCATTCATATTAACAAGAAATAAACCTCCCTGATTTGCATTAAAATATTTAACCAAATTGGAGATAATGTCCTGGTAATAGTCTTCCCTTTTGGAATGATTTTTCCGGAGAATTTCTGTGAACAGGGCCATCCCATCTGCCTTCCATTTTCTTTGTTCTTCTTCCTCATTAATAGAACTCATTTGGTTTCTTAAATCCAAAAGATCTTGAATCAGTGTGGATTTTAACTTCATATTCTCATCTTCTTCTATGGAGGAATTTAAATTCCCCGACTTAAGGTCGTGAATGAATCTGGATGAATCGGAAATGATCCTGGAATAAGCGGTAAAGCCTTTATTTAAAGTATGAAATGAGCCATCGGGCGTTTGGTTACTTTGAATAAACGCTTCGGAAACAGCTTTTGAAAGCTTAGTAATTGAAGAAAATAAGGTGTTTAGCGATTTAAAAATCAACAAAAGCACTACAGTTATTACTGCAAAAACAATAGTGTTAAATGCCGTTCCATCATTGAATTTAACAATATAGTTTACTGCTGTACATAGGAAGACAACTATTAAAAGGAGGTTAATTTTGTTTCTTGCCGTCATGTTACCAGGTTTTGTAATGTAACTATCTAAAAAACAGTGTTGATGTTTAATATTAAATAGTAAACACCCATATCAAAACTAAAGTAATTCTTAATGTAAAATTTTCCTATAGTCCGTGTTTTTTGAATTTTTGACTGAAAAAGGTAAATCTTTCATTTGCACACGTTTGAAGCAACTTGTAAGCAAGAAGGATATTATTGATGGCATTAAAATAAGGAAATAGGATGGTGAGCAGCTTTATAAAAGGGTTTATAATAAAAAAAGCAGCCATAGACTTCCATGACTGCTTTTATTTATAGCATATTTCTAAAAATTAAAGATCGCGCCAATATTAATGGAGTAATCAGCAAATGCGGCATCACCAACTACTTTATAACCAACTTCTGCTGATCTCTTTTTGTCATCAACGTTTTGAACCCGGTTTCTTTGTAAAGCTATAGGCACGGTGGCATAAATGTTCGCTTTTCCAATCTTGTAGCTTGCACCTGGTTCAAGAGAAATGATATATCCTGGTCTTCTTCTCCCGTCGCTTTTCCCTATCAGGTCTTCGGAAGGTATTCCTTCAATCCTAAATCCTGCACCTGCCGATAATCCATGAATAAAATTAGGAATATAATTAGCGCCTATTCGAGCCATATATTGATCAGGAATGCTATAGATATGACTTCCCGAACGGGTTCCATTTGTATTTCCGGGGTTGGATAAATAAAACAAATTACTATAAAGACTGAGCTGACGGAAAATACTATAAAAAGCATCAACAGTTACAAGAGCGCCCACTCCTCCATCACCCAATTGTATGGACTGGTCGACGGGACGTATCTCCGTGCCTCCTTCTGCTGTATGAAATTCATCTTTATAATTATAATCCCCGGTAGGAAGCTTAATACCTAATCCTAATTGGAAATTTATCTTTTTACTCTTGTCAGGATTAAGCATCCACCTGTTTGCCATAATCCTTAAATCTCCAATACCTTTTGAGCTTGTGGTGTGCCTTTCCAAACGACCATGTTCATATAGTGAGGAGCGGTCATTAAAGATAATAGGGAGCCCAATGCTTGCTGACCATCTTTTGTTGAATTGACGGGCAATCGTAAAATCCAGGCTATGGGTCCAGTTTATTACCTCCGTATTCTCCTTGATACGGTGCGTTTCTTCTGTTCTTCCTCTAAAGTGTCTGAAGGATTTAAAATAACGATAGGAAGCGCCTACCTGCCATCCTTTCGTACTGGTCTCAGTACTTGGATGATCTACACTACAAGACATTCCTCCTGTTCTGATGGCTACACAACCTTGGGAATATCCTGAATAGGATATTACAAAAAATAATAGAGTATAGATGTATATAGTTTTGTTCATGGATATAAGGCTATTTATAGAATTGAGAGATTCTTCATTTTCAATGTTGAGAATGAAGAATCCAATTCAGGGTTGGGTTAATTAAGAAATAAGATGTTTTTAAAAATTAAAGATTGCGCCAAAGTTTATAGTATAATCTGCAAAGGCTGCATCGCCGACTACTTTATGGCCTACTTTTTCAGTCTCTTTCTTATCTTGTACACTTTGTACCCGGTTTCTTTGCAAAGCCACAGGGACAGAAGCGTAAAAGTTCACTTTCCTTATTTTGTAACTCACGCCTGGCTCAAGGGAGAAAATATATCCTGGTCTTCTCCATCCTTCGCTTTTTCCTATCAGATCGCTGGATGGTAATCCTTCTATTCTGAATCCGGCACCGACAGACATTCCATGAATAAAATTAGGACTATAATTTGCGCCGATCCTCGTCATATATTGGTCGGGAACACTCATATAACGTCTATCATCCGCATACTTTGCACTTAAAGTTTCAAGGTAGGTACGTGTTCCATTTGTGTTCCTTGGGTTTGATAAATAGAATAGATTACCGTAAAGACTAAACTGGCGTGATAAATTAAAATAAGCATCCACCGTTAGTAAACCGCCAACACCGCCATCACCCAATTGAATGGATTGATCTACAAAACGTTCTTCGGGCTTGCCTTCAGGTCCCACGTTTTGAAATTCGTCTTTCGCACGGTAATTTCCAGTAGGAAGTTTAATACCTAGTCCTAATTGGAAATTTATCTTTTTGCTCTTGGCAGGATCTAGCATCCACCTGTTGGCCATAATTCTCAAATCTCCAATTCCTCCGGAACTCGAAGTATGTCTCTCTGTAAGGCCGTGCTCATACAAGGATGACCTGTCATTTTTTAAAAGCGGAAGTCCAATACTCGCTGACCACCTGTGGTTAAATTGACGGGCGATTGAAAGATCTAAGCTATGCGACCAGTTAATAACTTCGGTATTTTTTTCAAGACGTTCTAATTGTTCTGTTCTTCCTTTAAAATGCCTGAATGATTTAAAATAACGATAGGAAGCATTTAGCTGCCAGCCTTTTCCATTAGCATCTGTCGTAGGATGATCTACACTACAAGCCATTCCTCCGCTTCTGATGGCGACACAACCTTGAGAATATGCTGAATAGGATAATACAAAAAACAATAGGATATATAAGTAAATATTTTTTTTCATGGGTATAATGTTTAATTGTCCTTAGAAACCCGCAGTCCGCTATTCTCTTGTTTGAGAATGCTATTCGTGCGAATTGACGGTTTAATCAATGTAAAATTTTAAGATGTTTGTAGTTCACAGTCTAAAACGAGGGTAATTGAAGTTTGAGACAAACTTTACCGCACCGCCTCTTCCTTGGTTTTCGGATGCAACCCAGCATGAAGCAAAGCACCCAATGAGTGAAAATCGGATGTTCTCTCAAAAGATTTTGACTTTTGAAATCAAACTGGCTCATTTACGAATGAGAACCAAACAGATAAACAAGGAAAGCGGCATGATTTCAGTAAAATTCGAATTTGAACTTTAGCCTCTTTTATACTGCCATTATAAGGAATAGTCGTTTGGCGGTCTCAGGCATTTAATGCAGTTTTAATCAATACGAATTGAAAACCAACAGGAATTACCTGATTTGATACACCTAACCCTAATGACTTTAGTAATTAAACCAACTCCGGAGGTGGATTGGGAATAGAGGGATAAATAAAGGAAAAGTTAATCTTGTATTTTGTAGCGGTTCCTTCTTTTATATAAGAAACCATAATCGAGGCAAAATTGGTATTGTTTTTCTGCAAATATTCCTTCAAAAGATTCTTGAACGGATTGTCGTTTTTGCTCTTTGAACTTTTTGTATCAAGGCCCTGGTTTTGAATATGGTCATATAACCTGGCCAGCAACTGCTCTTCCTTTTCATTGTTCAGGCAGTAGGTATAGATAGTATCGTTCAGGATTTGTTGTTTTATGATCTCATAAAACTTCCCGTTGTGTTCAAAGTCTCCTTCTACCCTGGAAAAATCGCTTGAAGTTGCTTGTGCATAAATATTAATGGGTACTTTAAAGAGCTTCAGATCTGCATCAGTATATTGTCCCTGATTTATATATTCTGCAAAATCTTCTTTTACCTCCCGATGCTGAAAATAGAATACTATGTAATAACCTAGAAAGTTATACACCAGCAAAACCAGCATCAATATGGAAAAGAGTTTTTTCAAGGAAAAATGACAAGTGAAATCAAATGTAAGGATAATAGTTAAATATGCAATAATTTACCTTAAAAAAATAAAAAGCAAAAGAACCGTCTCCTTGAAATTTTTAATTTCTTACTTCCAAAACCTGTAGTTTGCCGCTGTTTGGTGCGCTTAATATAACGTCACGGTCAGATAAAGTAATTGAAAGTAAAGAACGGACATCACCTTTCAAGTTTATTCCACTGTCCCTGGATGAAAGGGGGGTAAATTCTCCTTTTCCATTGCCCTTTAGGAACAAGCCAATGGATGCGTCATACCTGCCTGTGATAAAATCAGGACTATAAAAATTACCGCCGATCAGAAGGTCGTGGTTGCCGTCTTGGTCAAAATCTTTGATCATAATACTTTGTACTGCTGAAAATTGGGCCTCACTGGGTAAGGGCCCGATGTCAAACTTACCGTTGCCTTTATTTTCAAGTATTACAGAACTGAAATTGGTCACTTCCAGGTTTAATTCTTCATCGCTTTCATTCGAAAAAATTTCATTATAAGTTGCCAACCCAAACTTTTCATAAGTATTAAATTTTGAACGAATGGAGGGAATATATTCACTTATCTGATCCCGACCTGCAAGCGTATATTTTTTGCCTTTTATATAGCAAGCCAGCACTGGCACAAATTTCCCGGAGGAAGCTTCCTTGGTATGAAGCGAAACGGGTTCTTTTTTAGATGCTTTCAGTTTTGAATTAAGACCCAAATTACCAGCAACAAAATCAACATCTCCATCATTATCTAAATCTTCGGCAGCCAGGCTAAACCACCATCCTTTTTCGTCCTCTATTCCTGTATCTTTCAGCTTAACCAATTTGCCATTTTCATTTTTAAAAAAACAAACCGGCGTCCATTCTCCTGCCACTACCAAATCCATTTTATCATCTTGGTCAAAGTCTACCCATTGGGCTGAAGTTATCATACCTATTCTCTGCAGTTCCGGACTAAGAGTTGCCGTTACATCTTCAAAAATTCCTTGGCCATTATTTTGCAAAATGTAATTCAAAGGAGATTGAGGATAATTTCCAGGAGTAACTCTTCCTCCAACAAACAAATCCAAATCTCCATCCCCATCAAAATCATTACCTGCTACTATGGATCCGCTCGTGTTCTCCTCAGGTATTGCTTTTGTATTTCTTGTGAAATTTCCTTTACCATCATTCATGTACAGCCTATCCTGATAGCCACCTTCCATTTCGGCCATTTCATTTCCACCACTTACTATATAAAGGTCCAGATCTCTGTCGTCATCGGCATCGAAAAACAATCCGCCCATATCTTCAAACTGGGGATCGGGCATTTCCCTTATTTCAAACAAGCCATTGGATTGCTGGAAGTATACTTTTCCTGCAATACCGACAGGTCCACCTATCCAAAAATCTTCTGTTCCATTTCCATCGACATCTCCCGAGGCTAGATATGGACCGTTTCTTGAATAGCGATGGGGCAACAAAGATTCATAGTTGAAGTCTTCATAATTGTTTTCCTTGTGTGTAAAATCAATGCCAGAACGTTCAGTTATTTCGGCAAAAGCAGGATTTGCAGATGGTATATTTTTCCCGAAATCAAAATCTTTTACCAATGGCGCTGTACTGTCATAGTTAATGGTCATAATCTGATTGGCGGAAACATTATTAAGCACCTGATGTCTGCCATCTGGCCATATAATCTCCACTGTATCCACTATGCCCGATTTTCCTAAACCAAAGTGCAGTACATTTTCCTGAGTAGACTGGAAACCTCTGTAGATATGGTGATCTAAGAATTGTTCTTTACCTTCACATACTATCCTAACTTTGGTTCCTAAAGCAAGTTTTCCGTCCAATCTTATCCTTAAATAATTATTACCCAGAAGCTCATTGGATCTGTTTTCGTAAATAAAGGATTTGGCATTAAGGTTATTGGTTATTAGCTCTAAATCACCGTCATTATCCAGGTCCGCATAGGCAGTTCCATTTGAAAACCCCTGAGTGGCTAGTCCCCAAGCCTTTCCTATGTCTTCAAATTTTAGATTTCCTTTATTTTGAAAGGCAAAATTGGGCCGATCAATATCCTCCATTTCTCCAAGTTTATGCAACAATTCAGCTTTAAGCGCTTTCGGATCCGAAAATAACTTATTCTGTAAATGCTTATACTTTAAGAAATCATGGTTAGTCACGTCCTTAGGAATACCGTTTGAAACAAAAAGATCCTTCCATCCATCGTTATCCAGGTCAATTATTAAGGGGGACCAGCTCCAATCCGTTTTATAAATCTCTGCAAGCTGGCCTATTTCAGAAAAAGAGAAATTTCCCTTAATATCCGGACCATTGTTCAGTTGGAGCATATTACGGGTATATTGAGGCAGGTATCCCTGGGAAATAGAGTAATTGAAAATATCATTATTGGTAGCAGGGTTCATTAATTTCTGGCGGCGATTTTCATCAGGAAGCATATCCAGCACTACAATGTCAGGATAAGAATCATTGTTAAAATCGGCCACATCACAACCCATAGAAAAACGAGAAGTATGCCTTAGTAGTTCATGTCCCTTTTCACTGAAAGTACCGTCCTGATTGTTGATGTAAATTAAATCATCATAAATGAAGTCGTTAGAAACATAAATGTCCTCCCATCCATCCCGATTAATATCACAGATTGCCAACCCTAATCCAAAACCTTCCATGGTAATTCCAGCCTGGGTCGTTATGTCTGTAAATTTAAATTCGGTTTGACCTGCTTTTGAATCGTTCCGGAATAACTTATCGGTGCTCGGATCAGATCCGTCTGAAATCTTCGGTTTCGGGAAATTTAAATTACCCTTGGACTGATCATGGGTAAGAATGTATAAATCCAGGTCACCATCCTTATCATAATCGAAGAAAGCAGCATGAGTCGAATACCCTTTGTAGTCCAGACCAAATTCCTTTGCTTTTTCTACAAATTTCACCGAATTATCCGCTTGTTTTCCAAGGTTGACAAATAACTGATTTGGCATATTGTGCAAACCTGCATGAGTAACATAAAGATCATTCCAACCGTCATAGTTTATATCTGCGACTACCACTCCCGTGCCCCATCCCCGGGTGTGAATGCCAGCTGCTTCGGTAACATCTTTAAACTTCAAATCTCCTTTATTCAGATAGAGTTTGGAAGGGACCTGATTTCCGGAAAAGAATAAATCCGTCAATCCATCATTATTAAAATCAGCGGCGCCTACGCCTCCTCCATTATAGAAGTATTCATATTCAAAAATGTTGTTTTCTAATGATGTTGTAAGCTTATTTTCAAATGTAATGCCTGAGTCGTCTGAGGAAAGAAGAGTAAACAGTTCATTGCTGCTGTCTTTATTGTTGTTACAGGAAATGAATAATATAAGAAAAAGGGAAATTAGAATATACCGCATTTCAAATAGTGTCAGGAGTACATGGAGAGATAAAGTATTATTGAAAAACTATTGCCTTGTTTTTTAAAGCCTTATGTTTAGCTAACAGTTTTTCAAAGGTAAAAATATACTTTAATATTATATCTAAACTTTTGAAATATTCTGTTTCCAAGTGGAAATTGCTTTCTTTAATCCATAACAAGTTAAAGAATCAAACATTAGATTAAAAAAAACTCAATAGGGGAGTCTATTATTTTTTTTGTATAGGAGGTAAAACAATTATTAACTGAAAACTTCTAAAATGCAAAATCCTCAATTCGGAGAAATCTTTTCTGAGGCTCGAATCAGAAAAGGATTTACAAAAACTCAACTATCAAGAGCGCTTAATGTTACTGATGTTTCTGTTTACAGATATGAGAAGGGAGAAGTTCCCACTCAAAATATCCTAAAAAAGATTGAAAGGGTTTTAGATCTGGACTTTAACATTATAGAACTCAAACAAAAAAAACCTTCCTTTGATAAGCTGGAAACCTTTTTTTCTCATCTCGGAAAAAAGTATCCGGAATCATTTAAAGCATTTAAAATTAAATTTCCTTTTATGGAAATAAATGATGCCTTTACATTCTTTTTGGAAAATGAGATTGAAGTACAATATGGCTTGGTCAAAGAAACGAGGAAAAACCATAAAGGTTCCTATTTCATAAAAATCGTATTGAGAAACAAGGATTACAGGGAGCAGTTAGGGAAAAAACGAAGTGATTTTACCTACTTTGGAATTCTTTCTGAAGAAAGTGCATCCATAAACGCTATCGAAAAAGGGTTTAAGATTATGGAAATGCTAAAAACCGGAAAGAAGTTTAACGGTAAAAAAGCTAAAGCTTCGTAGTATCCCTTCACAATGGTAATTAGCTCCCAAATCCGTCATTTCGTAAAGCCTTACCGCGTAATACTTTACAAGTAGGGTAAGGTCTTTACAAAATGATTAGGAGTTTGATAAACTGCGTTAGAGATTATTTAATGCTTCGAAATGGCGATCGTTGAATTCTGATAATGAGTTAAGTTTAAAATCCGAAATATCAAACTTAGTCTCGTTGCTATAGCCTTTATCAGGAATTGAAATTGTTTTCATTCTGGCTGCTTTTGCCGCGATCAGTCCGTTAAACGAATCTTCAAAGACGAGGCAAAAGTAAGGCTGTACATCAAGCTTTTTTGCAGCATTGATAAATACAGCAGGATGAGGTTTTCCATATTCTTCAAACTCTGCCGAATGGAGCACTTCAAAGTAATGAGATATATTCAGTTTGTTTAAAACCGTATTAATCACTCTTATGGGAGAAGTAGAGGCCAATCCTATCCTTACATTCCTTTTCTTAAAAAAATCAAGGATATAAGTTACACCTTCCATTGCCTCTCCCTTTTCAACGATAAGTCTGATCGCTTCTTCAAATATTTCCTTTTCCATCTCCTCAAAGCTTTTGCCTTGCCACGGGAATTTATTGTGCCAGTATCTGACCACTTCGTCAATTTTATAACCCATGGTTTGCAAACACAACTCCCTTGTCAGGTGAACGCCGACAGTGGAAAAGATTTTAATTTCTGCTTCCTGCCACAGGGGTTCGGAGTCTATTAAAAGACCATCCATGTCAAATATTACAGCTTCAATCATTCTTATCTTATTTTGTAAACTCTCATTTTCTTTTTACTAAAGAAATCATTAAATCACTTCTAAAAAAGCCTTCGGGTAAACTACGACACCCGATCTATTTTCAAGTGCATTTGAAGTTAATTCAATTCCCATAAAAGCCTCGTCAGGCACTTCAAAAGGGCAAAGTATGCCCCATTTTGAAGCAGGCTTGAATCCAAACCTTGAATAAAAAGTTTTATGACCTAAAACAATTACTGACTCATATTTTAATGCCTTTGCTTTTCTTAGTCCTTCCCTCACCAACATTGTCCCAATGCCGCGATTTTGAAATTCCGGTAAAACAGCCATTGGAGCCAGCGCAAGTGATACATGATCTTCCTGTCCTTTAATTCTGATCTCAGAAAACAGGATGTGTCCTACAATACCTATTTTATTTTCTGCTACTAAAGATAATTCCGGAATGAATTCTTTTCCTGATCGCAGGCGATCTATCAGGAGACTTTCGTCTTCCCGACCAAATGCTGCTTTGTTTATTCCAAAAATCGCCCGTACATCTTCTGCTTTTTCCTCCCTGATTATTATACGTTCCATTGTCATGAAATTTCCTCCTGATAGTTTAAAAGCTAAACCGACTTACCAGAAGCAGCATCATGATCAAAGTCCGGTTCCTTATACATCTCCTGCAATTCTGCCAGCCTTTTCTTTCCATAAGCATACCTGGTGATGACCACATAAAGAACAGGAACTGCAAAAATGGCAAGGAAAGTTGCAGCAAGCATACCTCCAATTACTGTCCATCCTATAGTTTGCCTGGCCACTGCACCTGCTCCCGAAGCTAAAGCCAACGGAAGTACACCCAGAATAAATGCCAGGGAAGTCATGATGATGGGTCTTAATCTTAGTTTTACAGCTTCAATAGTTGCTCCTACCAGTTCCCGGCCACGGTCCACTCTTTCTTTTGCAAATTCAACAATTAATATGGCATTTTTTGCTGCGAGTCCTATCAGTGTGATCAATCCAATTTGAGCATATACGTTATTGCTAAGACTTGGCAGGAACATCAAAGCTACAATTGCTCCGAAGGCTCCTAAAGGCACTGCAAACAAGATTGAAAAAGGTACGGACCAACTTTCATAAAGCGCCGCCAGCAACAACAATACAAGTACAATGGATAATGTGAAAATAATAATAGTACTATTTCCCGCCGAAAGTTCTTCCCTGCTTAGTCCAGAAAAGGCATAACCATATCCCGAAGGTAATACTTCCGCCGCCACCTCCTCCAAGGCTTTGATGGCTTGCCCGCTACTGTATCCAGGAGCTGCATTTCCATTTATTTCAGCGGTCCTGAATAAATTGTAATGTGAAATTAAAGGAGCATTTTCAACTACTTTATAGGTAATCAACGCGCTTAAAGGAATGGACTCTCCCTGCCTGTTAAGTACATAATATTGCTTCAAATCTTCAATTTCATTTCTATAAGAAGTGTCTGCCTGTGCCACTACTCTGAAATTTCGACCATATCGGGTAAAGTCATTAATATATTGACTCCCCATATAGGAGGACATGGTATTAAAAATATCGGAAATGGATACCCCTAGTTTTTTAGCTTTTTCTCGGTCAACATCAATATGATACCCTGGTGTTTTCGCTGTAAAAAAAGAGAATGCACCGGCAATTTCAGGCCGTTTGTTTACAGCTGCCAAAAATTGTCCCAACATTTGTTCAAATTCTTTAATATCACCTGCCCTTCGTTGCTGGAACATAAAACTAAATCCACCTGTATTACCAAGACCAGGAATAGCAGGAGGGGGAATCACAATAATATTGGCATCCTTCAGATAAGCAAATTTCTCTCTTAATTGAGCCATTACTCCATACAATTGGTCCGCTTTTTCCTTTCTTTCATCCCAAGGATGCATCTGTATAAAGAATGTACCACTGTTGGATTTAAAAGAAAAGTTGATGGCATTTAATCCTCCGATTGCAGTATAATTTTTAATTGCCTTTACCTCTGCAATCCTGTCACCCATTTCATTCAAAACTTCTCTTGTTCTGGAAGTAGAAGAAGCCTCCGGAAGTTGGAAAGAAATAAGCAGTCTTCCTTCATCTTCCGTTGGGATAAATCCTGTTGGCTTGGCTTGAAATAATCCAAAGGTCCCTACATATATACAGACCAGCAAAATAAGCACAAGCGGTGTAGCTTTGATACTTTTTCTAACTCCCCTTGAGTAGGAAATGGTTGTCTTTTCAAACCACCTGTTGAATTTATAAAAGTATTTATTTATCCCTTTGGAATTCTTATCCAGCTTCATCGGCTTCAACATTAAAGAACATAGCGCCGGAGTAAGGGTAAGGGCTATAAATGCAGACAAAAGTACTGATATGGCAATCGTGATGGCAAACTGTTGATACAACCTTCCGACTATGCCAGGAATAAATCCAACCGGAATAAATACAGCTGCAAGTATAAGGGCAATGGCTATTACCGGTGCCGTAATCTCTTTCATGGCCTTCCGGGTAGCTTCTTTTGCAGAGAGCCCTTCATGATCTATATTGTGTTGTACGGCTTCCACCACCACAATGGCATCATCCACCACTATACCAATGGCCAGCACAAACCCAAAAAGGGTCAGTGTATTTATGGTAAAATCAAGCGGTATAAAGAATATAAAAGTTCCGATAATGGATACGGGAATCGCAAGAATAGGAATCAAAGTGGCCCGCCAGTTCTG
>DASPJL010000033.1:0-51087 GCA_035628645.1 Cytophagales bacterium
CACCCACTCGCTGAGTAAATGACGAATACCTTATCCTTATGCGATAAGAATTGCGGACCTTCATTGACATCCACGTGAGGAGGATTATTAGGATCATTAGGAATGTCACCATGGCGCTCCCATTCGTATTTCGGCGAGGAAATTTTCACCCTTTTGCCGTCTATAGTCCATGGGTTTTTAAGCTTTGCAATATAAATATCCTGACGGCCATTAACATCCCCTTCCCATCCAGACCATATCATGTAAAGTTGATTTTTATGCCGGAAAACCGATCCATCTATGGCCCACTTATCTGTTTTATCTGAAATTTTCCCTTTGAACACCCACTCTCCTGACAAAGGATCTGAAGAAGAATTTTCCAGGACATACATCCTGTGGTTTTCATTTTTTCCATTATCAGCGGCAAAATAAACATACCATTTCCCATCAATAAAATGTATTTCCGGTGCCCAAATTTCTTTCGAGTACATGGTATTTGCCGGTGGCGTCCAAATGTTTTTCCTTTCAGCATTCTCCAGATCGGAAAGATCCTTTGTTTTCCATATATCAATCCGGTTTCCTAAAGTATTAGTGTAATAATAATATCCGTCCTTGTAAATACTCCAGGGATCGGCACCGGAAGGAAGCAAGGGATTTGTAAAGGTTTCCTGCGCATAGACTGATGTTGAAAGAAGCCACAAAAGGAAGAAGATCATGCCGCGTTCTATTTTCACTGGGTTCATTGTTTCGGGTTAAAAGTTTTGATTTGATAAATTCGGGGACTTTAACTAAAAAAGACAGGCACAACCTAAGGGTAGTTATCCCCAATTATGCCTGTCCTGGTAACAAAGTATTAATTATGATTAAGCTTTTTAATTAACTCTACTTCATCCTGTCGGTATGGAGTGCCATCTTTTCTGAAAACATCATGAAACCACTCAACCGGCTGACTGCCGTCGGCAATTGGCGTATCCCATTGGTAAATGGTGTTGCTCTTCCCTGAAACCAAGCCCCAGTTGATGGCACCAACGTTGTGATCTTTTAACATTGGTAAAATGTTAGAAAACCTGCTGTTTCTCGTCCGGGCCATATACTCGGTGCAGATCATTGGCTTTCCATGGCTTTTAAGAAGTTCCATAACCCTTCGGTGCCATCTTTCATCTTCGTAATCGTGATAAGTAATTATATCAGAATTGGCCGCCTGAAAAGCATTCAATTTTTCAAAATCCCATGCCCATAATCCGGCAGATATTGGTTGTTGGGGGTTGACTTCACGAGCCCACTGAAATACTTTTTTCAACAACGGTAACGACTTTTCTCTCTTACCACTATTGCCCGGTTCATTATATAAATCCCAAAGCAAAATTCTTTCATCCTTAGCAAAAGCAGTCATTACATCCTTCACGTATTTTTCCAATTGGGGAAAAAGGGTAGAATCGCTGGAAAGCGGCTGTCCAGGATCTTGTACCCAACCTGAATTATGTACGCCTGGTTTTGGCTCCGGCTGTTTACCTGCTACCGGAATCTTATTCCAACAATCATCAAAAAAGACAAAAATAGTTTTGATTTTATGTTTATCCGCAATTGAAAGGTATTGATCCATTCTCTTTTTAAAACCTTCAGGATCTTGTTTCCAGGCTACACTGTGAAGGTATACCCTCATCGTATTGAACCCAATATTTTCTGCCCATCCTAATTCCTTATCAATGGTAGCAGGATCAAAGGTTTCTGCCTGCCACATTTCCAACTGGTTTATTGCATTACTTGGAAGGAAATTAGCCCCTGTGATCCAGTCGTGTTGCTGGTACCAGGCATGTGCTTTTTCTGCCGACCAAACCTGGCCAGGTTGAGTTTTGTTTTTAGATTTCTGGGAATACCCGTCAAAACACACGATTGTAAATAAAAGGAGGAATAAAACCTGTGTTTTTAGAAAAGGCAACTGATTTTTGTATTTCATTAGCATAATTATTTGGGGTATTGATATTTATTTCGTTTTAACAACAGTTTAATTTTATCTAAATTTTCCTTGACGTATTGGAATACCAGTAATACAAAAAATCCCTTTGTCAGGGACTATTTAATGTTCTTCTAAATCAAATTCTATTGAATGGCAATTGAAATGTTTGCCGATTTAGTTTACGCTGAATACTGATAAAAACCTATTTTTCTAAATTAAAGACTTGCTTTAACATAAGGTTGTCACATCCACTTTTTAATTTTGATAGACCAGGATTAAAATTATTCCGTTTTTTTACCACATCAATAACATTTTTAAATCTTTCCAATGGAAGTAAATAAAGGAATTGAAACTTTTTATGCCAGAACGAGAAAGGAATGGCGGAATTGGCTTAAAGAAAACTGCCAGTCAAAAAAAGAAGTATGCCTGATTCTTTATAATAAAATAAGTGAAAAAGAATCTGTCAGCTATGCAGAGGCCGTTGAAGAAGCTTTATGTTTCGGTTGGATCGATTCATTGACAAATAAAAGAGATGCGGAAAGTCGTTATCAGCGATTTTCACCCCGTAAACCCAAGAGCAATTGGAGTAAATCAAACATTGAAAGGGTAGAAAAATTAATAAAAGAAGGACTAATGACCGAGCACGGGCAGAAGTTAATTGATTTTGCAAAAGAAACAGGAAAGTGGGGCGTTGATAAAATGTCCTGAACTATCATGAATGTGATTTAATTGAAACCATATGGGAAAAGCAACTCATACTTATCACCTGAATCACAGATAATCACAGTTCAAGATGATAGATACTGAAAAAAATTCGGCAGGATGACCCGTGGTTTAAGAAAAAAGAAAAGTAACATTGGCAAAAGGAATACGGCGTCTCCTAACATGCGGTACCTTTCGTGATATTTAAAATAATCCCCTTTCAACAGGATCAATAAAAGGAGGGCATTCATTATCAGAAAGATTATTTCAACAAGGATAAACTTAAAGTCCGGGGAAGAATATAAAGCAAAAGCGGCGATTAAAAAATTAAGGATTATTAAGCCGTATAAAAGGTATTTTGTGTTTTTTTCTCCCAATGCCCTCGCAAATGACGTTTGTTTTTCTTTTTCATCTTTGGCTATTTCAAATAAGGAGAACTCGATAAGGTTAATGCATGCCAGAAGAAATACTTGTATAAGGGAAATGACGACGGCAAAGGTTATTCCGAGAAACGCAGTACTTAAGGCGCAAATAGATACTCCAAAAGTATAAATCAAGGCTATTCCGAATTCCTTAAGGATGAATGGGGAGACTTTAAATTCAAATAATTTAACCAGGGAAAAGTGCAAGGTGACCAGCACAAATCCAACACAGCCCAGGTAAATGGTGAGGGGATAGAGATAATAAATGATTGAAAAGGAAGTTATAATGGCTATAATAATCCATGCTAAAAGGATTGTTTGAAAATTCTCCTGATGGAAGCGATGCCTTGGAATTACCGCCTGAATTTTTATTTTCTTTGCATCAATTAAATGATCCAGCGTATAGATCAACCATACAACCAGGGAAAGTGATATTAAGGAAGGAATATAGATGGCCTGTCCTGTTAAAATATAAAAAAGTATTGAACAGGCAGCGGCTCCAATGGCAACATCAATACTCAGATTCTGGATTGTTTGATACAAATTTTTAAAGCGACTCAATGAAAATAAATAATTAAAATGTACAATTGTAAAAAAAAATATTTTATAAGTTTGAAACTTCTTAATTTAAAGCCAGTATAAGTACTACGTTTAAATAAACCGCAAATTTGCATTATTTAGATAAATCTCTAAAAGTTAAATGAACACTCAAGGATCTAATGATTTCAACAGCCAGGCTGAGGAAAGCAAAAAACAATCTAATAGCATAAAAGTATTAACCGTTTTAGTCGTAATTCTTGTCATCGCTATTGGATTTCTGATATACTCCAACATGCAATTACGAAATGAAGTAGAAGATCAATCCCAAAAAATTGTAACAAAAGACTCAGATGTAGTTCAAAAGACGAAGGAACTTGATGAGTTAAGATTAGAATTTGAAAGGGTAAGGGAAGAAAGAGAAGCATTGGGGTTAAATAATGATTCACTAAATCTTCAGATTCAGGATCTGGACAAAACAATAGCACAGTTAAAAAGAACAGGTACAGCGAACGCTAAGAAACTAAGAGAGCTAGATGCTTTGGTGGCTTCATTGAGAGCAGATCTGGCACAAAAAGATGAGCAGATCGCCCAGCTGACTTCCGAAAGAGATACTTTAAGGGTGAATGTTGATAGACTTGACAGGGAACGAACCATGTTGAGGGATACCATCACAACCCTTAGCTCTACCAAAGAAAGACTGCAAAGTAAAGTAGATGTCGGTTCTGTTCTTGAAGCGCAGAATGTTAAAGTGTCTGTAATTAACAAAAGAGGTAAAGAAAAAGATACCAAAAGATTCCGTTCTAAAATTATTGACAAAGTTAAAGTTGACTTTACCTTAGACGAAAACAAGGTTACCGATGCAGGTTCAAAAGACATTATGATAAGTGTTATTGAACCCAGTGGCGCTACACTTTATGACCTTGCCAATGGAGGCGGAATCTTCGATGCTGACGGTAAAAAGGCTTATTTCAGCGCAAAAGAAACCATTAACTATAACAATGAAAAAATGGACGTATCAGTTCTATACGATAAAGGTATGCCATTTGAAAAAGGAAAACACATTGTAGAGGTATATGCTGATGGTCATAAAATCGGTGAAAGTTCTTTCCAGGTAAAATAAAATAAATAAAAAATATCTAAAAAAGGCCTGATAATTCAGGCCTTTTTTGATTAATTTGGTTTTTTGTTGAGATGAAGAATTGTAAATTTTTTCCTTAATAAGTGATTATTAATAACCTATAACCTATTTAAATATGCCCTCTTTTGATATCGTGAATAAGGTGGATGCGCAGACACTGGACAATGCTATAAATACAGCAAAAAAGGAAATTTTAAACCGCTTTGATTTCAGAGATTCTAAAAGCACCATTGATCTGGATAAAAAGAGCAATACTGTCCATATTGTAAGTGAAAATTCTATGAAAATCGATGCCATAATGGACACTATTCTTACCAGAATGGCTAAACAGGGCTTAGACATAAAATGTCTTGATGCCGGGGAAGAAGAATATTCTTCAGGAAATATGGTTAAAAAAGACGTTAAAGTAAGGAGTGGTATTGAAAAAGAAGACGCAAAAAAGCTTATTAAAATAATAAAAGATTCTAATTTAAAGGTTCAGGCCTCAATAATGGATGACCAGGTAAGGGTTACCGGTAAGAAGATTGATGATTTACAGAGCGTAATTGCTTTACTGAGAAAAAGCAACTTTCAACTTCCCCTTCAGTTTGTAAATATGAAAAGCTGATTTATTTACCACGGAGATAGCGGAGGTTTACACAGTTATTTAGATACTACCGGAAATTTTCTCTGTGTATCTCCAATTTCCCCGTTTCCTCCGTGGTTAAATGTTGAAATTTAATTTGCTAATAGCTTCCTTCCTCTACTTCTCCCAATTCTCCTTTTTCTGCCGCTTTTTTAAGTTTTTTGTTTGCGTAAATAGCCACTTCTACTCTTCTATTTTCTTGTTTTCCCATTTCCGTATCATTGGCAGCAACGGGTTGAAGTTCGCCATAACCTTCAGTTACCAATCTGCCATTCTTCACGCCAAGTTCATTTAAGTAGTCAGATACTGATTTTGATCTTCTTTCGGACAAGAGTCGATTGTACTCTTCGGTTCCGGTGTTGTCTGTATGACCTTCAATCAACACTTCAGTATCGTCATATTTCTTCAGTGTTTCAGCCAATTGATTTAAATTGTCTTTTGCCGCTTGTCTTAGTCCTGCGGAATTTACATCAAAGAGAATTCCTGAATCGAAGGTAATTTTGATGCCTTCTCCCACTCTTTCAATTTTCGCATTCTCCCCAATATCATCCTTTAATTCTTCTGCTTGTTTGTCCATATACCTTCCGATAAGTGCTCCTGCCGCTCCGCCTACTGTAGCGCCAATTATAGCTCCGGCTGCAGTACTTCCGGTTTTACTTCCGATAACTCCACCAACAGCTCCACCAGCCCCGGCGCCGATAATTCCGCCTTTGGTGGTTTTGTTCATATTGCTGCAGCTAAAAGTGAAAACGACCGCAAGCATTATGATAAATATTTTCTTAAAATCTTTCATCGTTAGTTTTGATTTAGGTTAAACGTTTACTGTATAATACTAAAAGAAATGGGTTAAGGTTGCGGGGAGGATGGAGCCAAGGAGATGGAAGATCGAAGTGTACGTTCTCAACACCTGAATAAACGGTGACTGTTTTATGAGCTTTTACTTTTGGGGCGAACATGGATTGATTCCTAGCTCGTTAATTTCTGTTTCATCCTTCCACGCCACCCACTTCATGCTTCCAACCTTTTTCTTACTTTTACCATGTGAAAGCAGAGATAACTCCGTACGTATTAAAATTTAAATTTGAAGCGGGCACTTCAAGAGGGGTGCTTACTGAAAAGAAAACCTGGTTTATCACAGTTTATGAGAATTCACTTAAAGGAATAGGTGAATGTGGCCCGCTAAAGGGGTTAAGCACGGACGACAGAATAGATTTTGAAGATAAGCTTTTTGACATTTGTAATAAGCTTCATCAATATTCAATGCCCGCGACCGAAGCAGAATGTCTGGATCTTGCAGGAAATATTGTTCCTGATGAATTACCATCAGTGCGTTTTGGTGTTGAAACTGCCTTACTCGATTTATTGAATGGAGGAAAAAAAATAATCTTCGATAATGCTTTTAGTAAAGGGAATCAGTCTATTCCTATAAATGGCTTAATCTGGATGGGGAAAAAGGACTTTATGCTGGAGCAGATAAAGCATAAGTTAAAGGAGGGCTACAGTTGTTTAAAAATGAAAATTGGTGCCATTAATTTTCAGCAGGAATGTGAATTGCTTGAATTTATCAGAAATCAATTTAGTGAAAGCGAGTTGGCTTTACGGGTAGATGCCAATGGCGCTTTTACTTTTGAAGAAGCCAAAGAGAAACTAAAAATATTAAGGCAATATGGCATTCATTCTATAGAACAGCCGATAAAAGCCAAACAGCTAAAAGAAATGGCTGAGCTGGTAAAATTAAACCTGCTGCCCATAGCTCTGGATGAAGAACTTATTGGTATCCATACTACGGAGCAAAAGGTCGAATTACTGGAAATAATAAACCCACCTTATATAATTCTAAAGCCGACTTTGGTTGGAGGAATTAGATCGTGCCGGGAATGGATAAATCTTGCAGAAGAAAGGAATATTGCCTGGTGGATTACCTCTGCCCTTGAATCAAATACCGGGTTAAATGCCATCGCTCAATTTACCGCAGAATATGATATCAAAATTCCACAAGGGTTGGGGACGGGACAGTTGTATCGGAACAATGTGGAGTCTGGGCTGACAATAAAGCGAGGGGCATTGTATTGTAAAATCGGATAGAAATGCGGTTGTTTCTCATAACCCTCCAAGGGTTTCAAACTCTTGGAGGGTTAGTTTCTTAAGCCAAATAATCCCTGATCAATATATCTTCCACCTTTTTCATCCCAATGCTTCCTTTTTCTTCAAACAGGAATAAATTAGGGCTTTTTCGTATTGCAGGCATTTTAGGATCAATAATAAATTTGGGCACTTCTTCCGCAACATAATCAACTAATCCTGCTGCAGGATAAACGACCAGGGAAGTCCCAACCACAATAAATATTTCTGCTTTCAGGGTTTCCTCCACCGCAACTTCCATCATCGGAACCATTTCTCCAAACCAGACAATATGAGGACGTAATTGAGAACCTCGTTCACACTTATCACCTTCCTTTAACTCCCAGCCTTCCATATTGTAAACCAGTCGTTCATCCAAAGTGCTTCTGCATTTAAATAATTCTCCATGAAGGTGAATTACCTTTGATGAGCCAGCTTTTTCATGCAAGTTGTCTACATTTTGAGTGACGATAGTAACATCAAAATGCTTTTCAAGTCTGGCCAGAATCCGATGTCCTTCATTGGGTTGTGCCGTTAAAGCTTGTTTTCTTCGCTGGTTATAAAAATCAAGAACCAAGGCCTGGTTTTTTCTCCAGCCTTGAGGGGACGCAACTTCCATTACATCATGTCCTTCCCATAAACCATCTGCATCACGAAAGGTGGCTATTCCGCTTTCAGCGCTTATTCCGGCTCCTGTTAAGACTACAATTTTTTTCATTTGTGAATATTTTACCACAGGGAACACAAAGAAACACGGAGAACTTAGAGGATAAAAATATCTCAGTGTCCTTAGGAAAATCCCTGGGCTCTCTGTGGTTAGTTTTCATACTTTCTATAAAATACGAAGGACTTCAAATCATGGAGATCTGAAGTCCTTCAAACTTTATAATAATTGAACCTATTTTTTCAATACAATCTCTTTTTTTACCTCATGCTGAATCATAGATTCTGCATCATGGTTATCCGCTTTGATCTCAGAAATATGCGGAGCTATAATTAAAGAAATGATGGACATCAATTTAATAAGGATGTTCATTGACGGTCCGGAAGTATCTTTGAAAGGGTCACCTACGGTATCTCCTGTTACGGAAGCTTTGTGGGCATCAGAACCTTTATATTCCATCTTGCCATTGATCATTACTCCTTTTTCAAAAGATTTTTTTGCATTGTCCCACGCGCCGCCGGCATTAGATTGGAAAATTGCCATTAAAACTCCTGATAAAGTAACTCCGGCCAACAATCCTCCCAATACTTCCGGCCCGAAAATAAAACCTACAACTACAGGTGTAATCAAAGCAAGAGCGCCTGGCATGATCATTTCCCTGATAGCAGCTTGAGTAGAGATGGCAACGCATTTTTCGTACTCAGGCTTGGTTGTACCTTCCATGATACCTTTGATTTCTCTGAATTGTCTTCTTACCTCATTAACCATAGCCATTGCTGCTCTTCCAACCGCGCTCATGGCCAGGGCAGAGAACAAGAAAGGGATCATTCCACCAACAAACAATCCGGCAAGCACATTTGCTTTGTAAATGTCAATGGCATCAATACCTGCAATACCAACAAATGCTGCAAATAATGCTAACGAAGTCAAGGCAGCAGAAGCAATTGCAAATCCTTTTCCTGTTGCAGCGGTAGTATTTCCTACTGCATCTAAAATATCTGTTTTTTCACGAACCTCTTTCGGTAAATGACTCATTTCTGCTATTCCACCTGCGTTATCGGCAATTGGTCCGAAAGCATCAATAGCGAGTTGCATGGCGGTAGTTGCCATCATTCCAGCAGCAGCCATGGCCACACCGTACAAGCCTGCAAAGTAAAAAGAAATATAAATACCACTTGCTAAAACAATCATCGGAAGCGCGGTAGACATCATTCCCACACTAAGACCTGCAATAATATTTGTTGCAGCACCTGTTGACGATTGTTGAACAATTGAGTTCACAGGTCCTTTTCCCATTGAACAATAGTACTCTGTGATTATACTGATTAAAGTTCCCACTACAAGTCCTGTAACAACTGCAAGGAAAACTCCGGTAGAAGTGAATTCATAACTTCTTAAAGTCATTGTTTCAGGAAGCATCCATTGAATAAGGAAATAAACAGAAATACCTGTAAGTATTACAGAAACCCAATTCCCTAAATTTAAAGCGCCTTGTACTTTCGCGGCGGTAGCGCTGGAATCATCGGAGATTTTAACAAGGAAAGTAGAAACTATTGAAAATAATGTTCCTAGTCCGGCAACAATCATTGGAAGTAGGATAGGGGACATGCCTCCGAAATTGTCGTTTACAGATATTTCTCTTCCCAATACCATAGAGGCAAGGATTGTGGCAACAAAAGAACCAAATAAATCAGCGCCCATACCGGCTACATCTCCTACATTATCTCCTACATTGTCAGCAATAGTGGCAGGGTTTCTCGGATCATCTTCAGGAATACCTGCTTCTACCTTACCTACCAGGTCAGCGCCTACGTCAGCAGCTTTTGTATAAATACCTCCACCAACACGTGCAAACAAGGCAATGGATTCAGCACCAAAAGAGAAGCCCGTCAGAACTTCCAAGGTTCTTTCCATCTCCAAGCTATCGGCAGCAGCTTCAGGAGCGAATATCGCTTTTAATATAATAAATAATCCACCCAGACCTAATACAGCAAGACCGGCTACACCCATTCCCATTACAGAACCTCCTGCAAAGGAAACTTTCAATGCTTTGGATAAACTTGTTTTGGCAGCTTGTGCCGTTCTGACATTGGCTTTGGTTGCGATTCTCATCCCGATAAAACCTGCCAAAGCTGAGAATACTGCTCCTATGATAAAGGAAATTATTATAACAGGAGAAGATTTTTCACTGGACATTCCTAAATAGAGCAGGAATAAACTCGCAAGGATTACAAAGTAGGTGAGTACTTTATATTCCGCTTTTAAAAAGGCCATAGCACCTTCTGCTATATAACCTGAAATTTCCTTCATTCTGGCATCTCCCGAATCTTGTTTTACTACCCACGCAGACTTTATCGCAGTAAATAAGAGGGCTATAATTCCAAAGATAGGAATCAGATAAACTATTTCGCTCATGTGTAATTATTTAGGCCGCAAATATAAAATTTCAAATTAGAATATAAAACTTTTGAAATTGGCAAATTAAAAAAATTGGCGTGGGCGCAAACAAGAAGAAGGAGCGAGAAGAGATTAGCTGTTAGCCGTCAGCGGTTAGCCTTTTCAATATCTAATTTTTTATCCACAATGAAACCTTTCAGGCATTCTGAAAAGAAACTTGCTTGAAGTTTCTTTCAATGCGTTTTTTGCCCAGCAGGGGGGAATTGATGGTCATCATAATTCAGGATAAAAGATGCTGAAATAAATTCAGCAGGACGTACTGCTTGGGAAGAGGTTGTCTTAAAAGTAGGATTTCCCTTTTACTGAATTTGTTTCAATACCTTAGATATTAATTAAAAAATACCTTAAAGATCCCTAAATAAATCAGGGAAGACTTTTTGGACAGCCTCTTATGAAAATTCGGTCCCCTTCCATAAATTCCGGTTCAGACCACGGATGCCCTTACTTTTTCTTCTTCACAAACTTGCCTTTTTTCTCGGGAGCTTTGGCAGACAATTCTAAACATTCTGCTAACGTCAATGATTTTGGGTCTTTTCCTTTAGGGATCTTTACATTCTGCTTGCCGACGGCTATATAAGGTCCCCATCGACCATTAAGAACTTTAATGTCCGGGTTTTCGTCAAAGACTTTGATCACTTTTTCTGAATCAGCTTTTCTCTTGTTATGAATGATCTCAATGGCTCTTTCTTCGGTAACGGAAAGAGGGTCATCTTCTTTCCCTAATGAATAGAATTGATTGTTATGACGAATATAAGGGCCAAATCTTCCGACAGCCGCAACCATTGGTTTATCTTCCAGTAAACCTATCTCTCTGGGGAGTTTGAAAAGCTCCAGCGCATCTTCTACGGTGATGCTTTCAATGAATTGACCTTTTTTAAGACTGGCAAAGAGTGGTTTTTCTTCACCTTCTGTTTCACCAATTTGAACGATCGGTCCGAATCTTCCAAGACGTGCAATTATTTTTTTACCGTTTTCAGGATGTACCCCCAATTCTCTTGACGAGCCGACAGAAGCTCGGTCTACGTTTTCTGTAGTTTCTACTTTTTTATGGAAACCTCCATAAAAATTTTCAATCATCTTGTCCCAGGCCTTGGTGCCATGGGCTATTTCGTCAAACTCCTTTTCGACAACCGCAGTGAAAGAATAGTCGATTACGTTAGGAAAATGCAGCACAAGAAAATCATTCACCACCATCGCAATGTTGGTAGGGAAAAGCTTGTTTTTCTCGGCGCCTGTTATTTCCTTCTTGTCTTTTTCTGTTATTTGATCTTTGGAAAGAATGAGCTCTTTATATAGTCTCTCTTTTCCATCCCTGGATTCCTTTATTACATAATCCCTCTTTTGTATGGTGGATATGGTAGGCGCATAGGTGGAAGGTCTTCCAATACCCATTTCTTCCAATTTTTTAACCAGACTGGCTTCAGTATATCTTGCTGCCGGCCTGGAGAATCTTTGCAAGGCGGTCATGTGATCCATTTTTAAAGTCTGCCCGATCTGTAATGGCGGCAGCAACTTTTCTCCTTCTTCTTCCCCTTCGTCCTCATCTGTGGATTCAAGGTACACCTTTAAGAAACCTTCAAATTTGATTATTTCACCGGTTGCTACCAGATCCTGGGGAACGGTAGAAATTTTAACAGTAACAATGGTTCTTTCTAATTGAGCATCCGCCATTTGTGAGGCAATTGCTCTTTTCCAGATTAATTCATAGAGCCTTTGTTCATTTCGGTCACCGGTCACTTCGTGAGCAGAGAAATTTGTTGGCCTGATGGCTTCGTGCGCTTCTTGAGCGGACTCTGATTTTGTTTTAAACTGGCGTTTAAGTGCAAACTCTTTCCCATAAGCTTTGTTGATTTCTGCTAAAGCTCCGTTGATCGCATCTTCCGATAAATTGACTGAGTCAGTTCTCATATAAGAAATCTTTCCTGACTCATATAACTTCTGAGCAATGGTCATGGTTTGAGCTACTGAAAATCCTAGCTTTCTACTTGCTTCCTGTTGTAGGGTGGAAGTAGTAAAAGGAGGCGCAGGGGATTTCTTGCCAGGCTTTTTCTCAAGATTCTTAATCGAATAGGTTGCGCCTTTGCACTTTTCAAGAAAAGTTCTTGCTTCCTCTTCGGTATTAAACCTTTCAGGAAGCTCAGCTATAAAGGTTTTACCTTTTTCAACTTCAAAACGTGCCGAAATTTTATAAGAGGATTTTGTTTTGAACTGATCAATTTCCCTTTCTCTTTCTACTACCAATCTTACTGCGACCGACTGAACCCTTCCGGCAGAAAGACCAGTTTTGATTTTTTTCCAAAGTATAGGGGAAAGTTCAAATCCCACCAGTCTGTCTAGTATTCTTCTGGCTTGTTGAGCATTTACAAGATCCAGATCAATTCCCCTTGGATTTTGTATTGCATTTAATATGGCATTCTTGGTAAT
Organism: Cytophagales bacterium; assembly: GCA_035628645.1. Lineage (GTDB taxonomy): Bacteria > Bacteroidota > Bacteroidia > Cytophagales > Cyclobacteriaceae > DASPJL01. The sequence goes on from DASPJL010000033.1 coordinate 13,030, forward strand.
TTCTCTAAATACGATTCTCCTGGTATTCTTGTCATTCAGCTTTAAGGCTTCAGATAAATGCCAGGATATAGCTTCCCCTTCGCGGTCATCGTCAGTCGCTAACCATACAACTTCGGCTTCTTTGACCATTTTTTTAAGTTGGGAAATTACATCTTTTTTGTCTGCGGTAATTTCATAAGTAGGTTTGAATCCGTGTTCAATATCAATAGCTGAATCGCCCTTGGGCAAATCCCTCACATGTCCGTAACTTGAAGTGACTGTGAAGTCCTTTCCCAGGTATCCTTCTATGGTTTTTGCTTTGGCAGGTGACTCTACTATAACTAGGTTTTTAGACATAAGTATTTAAAGTGTAATTGGTCAAATATCAATAAATTTTAAACAAAGAAGCAAGGCGGTAATATTTAAATGCTAAAAATCGGCCCCAAAGCCTCAATGATTTTTAACCATAAAGCTTTCAATTAAAGCGTTTTAATGCAACATTAAAAAAATAATCTCAACTTTAACTTATTTTAGTTTTCATCTTCCTCCGCCTGCACTTCTTTAAACAACTTTAAAAGCCGCTCATTTGGTAAACTTTCATACCTAAACTGAAAATACTCTTTAAAGAGTTCCTCATTACTTTTACTCAGGTCGATAGTACGTGAACTTAAGCTTTCCAGAAATGTTTTATCTGTTACCTCCGGAATTATGTTAATAATGCCCTCATGGCTGCCCATCAGGAGCTTTTTATCTTCTCCGGAAAGAAATTTTTCTGTTACGATGGTGATCTCTACCAGTGCTTCCTGATTTTCCTTCAACCAGTCCGCGGCCTGCAGAATGTCTTTAAATTTTTTTCTTAATAACTTTTTTCCAGATTTAAGTTTGATGGATTTGGAAGAAACAGGTTTCCCCGGTTCCGCTTCAATGACCTTTATGAATTTATCCTGATTGGCTTCCCCAAAACTATAAGCCAATGGACTACCGCTATAAGCTATGGGACAAGGGTTTTTATCGATGGTTTGTTTACGGTGAATATGTCCCAGGGCCACATACTGAATCTGATCCGGGAAATTTTCTGAAAAAACAGCCTGAGCACCCCCTACATGTAAGATTGGCTTTTCATCTTCAGGCTCTTCCGGTGGATTTTCGTCCTTTTTCATCACATAAAGGTGTGCCATTAGAATATTTACTCCTTGGGGATCGCAATATTTTTCAGAAAGTATTTTCCATCTTTCAGTCAAAATAGTTCTATACTCTTCATCGGGATTTTCATGAGAAATAAAGGTCTTTAACCTGAATTCATTTGCATAAGGCGTAAATACAATTCGAAGAGTATATTGAAAATCAGGTAACTTGATTTCCGCAAAGCCTTCATCAGATTTTACAATACAAATCCCACTGCCTAATTGGCAAGGTTGAATTAATGAATTTGGATAGCCGGCAAATACAATCCCGCATTCCCTTGCCAGTACATCCGGCGCTTCAATTCTTTCGGGAGAATCATGATTTCCTGCAATGGCAAAGACAAGTCTTTTACCTCCATTTGAAATTTTTTTTAGTGTCCTGTAAAATAATTCTACCGCTTCTGACGATGGATTATAAGTATCAAATAGGTCTCCGGCAATGATTACAGCATCTACTTTTTCTCTATCGGCAATTTCACATATTTCTTCTAAAACCTCTTTTTGCTCTTCTAGTCTTGAAAACGTTTCTAGTCTTTTTCCCAGGTGCCAGTCTGCAGTATGAAGTATTCGCATGGAAAGTTTTTAAGGTAAATGGTAATGATAAGAAAATATGTGGGAAGATGGAAGATCGAAGGTGGAAGAACATTAGCGATGACATCCCTTAATTTATGTTTACTAGTCTCAGAAGTTGAGGGATCATCGCTTTTGGATAGATGGAAGCTGGAAGAAAATAGGATTCCGCAACTTCCCACTTCCTTACTTCCATCTTCTCACCTTTTTGGCACAAATTTTTCCTGTTAAGAGGGTAAGTAATTATAAGAATCGAACATTTAACATTAAAAGCAGGGAAATAGCTAATTTGCGCGAAATAATAATGGAAACCATGATAGCAGAAAATGTGGAAATTTTAGCAGGGTGGGGAAATTACCCAACAGTTGAGTCCACAGTGGTGAAACCACGAAATGAAAATGAGGTAAGAGAAGCAATTGCCAAAAAGCAGATTGTGCCCAGGGGATTGGGAAGAAGTTATGGAGATCAGGCCATAAATAAAAACAGTAATGTTGCCGTTTGCACCCGAATGAATCATTTTATTTCCTTCGATGAGACGAATGGGATCCTTGAATGCGAGGCAGGAACAAGCCTTGCGGATATAATTTCCGCATTTGCACCTCGTGGGTATTTGCCAATGATTTGTCCGGGAACAAAATATGTGACCATAGGTGGCGCTATTGCCAATGATATTCATGGAAAGGCACATCATATTGACGGTTCATTTGTCAACTGTGTAGTTTCTTTTCAGATCATGCTGGCAGATGGAAGAATTTTAACGGCTTCAAGAGAAGAAAACAGCGATCTTTTTTGGGCTAATTTTGGGGGATTAGGACTTTTGGGAATTATTCTTTCTGCAAAAATTAAACTTAGAAAAGTGCAGTCAACCTACTTTAAACAAAAATCCCTGGTGGTAAAGAACCTGGATGAAATGTTGGATGCACTGGAAATATATGACAAGGACTATAATTATTCTGTTGCCTGGGTAGACCCTTTAGCCAAGGGGAAAAAATTGGGCGGAGGAGTACTTACCCTTGGAAATGCTGCCGAAATAAGTGATCTGCCTGATTCTTTAAAACTAAATCCTTTAAAAGTTTCAGGTGATCCAAAGATATCTGTGCCAGTATTTTTTCCGGATTTTGCATTAAATTCAGTTACTGTACAAGTTTTGAATAAAGTAATAGCTTTTGTACAGAATTCCTCTAAAACCATAGTGCATTATGAGAAATTCTTTTTTCCCCTGGACGCTATCAATAACTGGAACAGGGGTTATGGAAAAAGAGGATTTGTGCAATACCAGTTTGTAATACCTTTGGAAAAAGGAAGAGAAAACCTCAGAGTGATTTTGGAGAAAATAGCACGAAGCGGTTGTAATCCTTTTTTAAATGTTCTCAAAAAAATGGGGCCGGGACAGGGAATCCTTTCATTCCCTTTTGAAGGTTATACCTTAGCGATCGATTTTCCAGTAACTAAAAATTTAATTCCGTTTACTAAAGACCTGGATAAAACTGTGTTGGATGCCGGCGGAAGACTTTATTTAGGCAAAGACGCTTTATTAGATAAGGACATGTTCAGGGCAATGTATCCTCAATACAAAGAATGGATGGGGGTTAAGGCGAAATATGATCCTGACAATGTATTTACTTCCAATATAGGGAGAAGATTGGGTTTGGAGGTTGGATCTCTATAATTTGAATAATGAAGAAGTTTTTTATTTTTTATTTTCTGCTCATTTCACAAAGCCTGTTTTCTCAAAACAGGTTTTTCTTTTCATTAGATGGTGGACCAACCTATTCTTATAGGAGTTTGTATTCTACGAATAAAGATAAGATTTGGAAAAATGTAATTAAACAAATTGATAAAAATGAAGGCGGTAGATTTGGTTTTAAGATAAGTGGTACATTAGGTTTTGAACTTTCAAAGAGACTTGCAATAAGTTCAGGAGTTGAATATCTAAAAATTGGTGAATCTGGCAAAATGATAGCTGAAAACCATTTAGTAGACAGTTTAAACTTTGGAAGGGAGGAGAAGAAGGTCTTCTATGATTATTATTACATTTCTATCCCCCTTATCTTAGAGTACAAGCTTGTTAATAGAAAAGTAGAAATAAAACCTCAAATAGGATTTTCCATTGATTTTTTAACCAAGAAAACTTTTACCTGGAAGAATGGACAAAATGAGGATTTTCAAGGTAAGATGATTTTTTATAATTATAAAAACCTTGTATTATCAGGAAGAATAGGTGTAGAGCTTGCTTTTAAGATATCAGATAAAGTTAGATTCTACCTCAATCCATCCTATAGCAGAGCCCTTACTACTAGTGCCACTTTTGAGATTGATCCGGAACCTTGGATTATGAATGCAAAGTTTGATACTTCTTTTAAGCAATTCAATTATTATTTTACTAATGATTTAGGCTTAAGAGTTTATTTGTAAATCCTGGAAGCATCAATGAAAAGTACATTTCGCGGAAAGAGAGGTAGTTAAATCAATGTCTTACATTCTAAATCCTTGTTCAATATTTGAGTCTCAAATGGGTTTAGGGTTCATGCATGGTCGCAAAAATTTAATCGCAAAGGGAAAGTAAAGTTTTGAAATCGTTGTGTCCTTGATTTTTTCTGTGGCTCTTTGTGTAAATCGTTAACTAATGTTAACATCAAACAACTTTCTTCATCAATATGAAAGTCTGGAGTAAAAGGCGAAGGAAATAAAAAAGGGAAGTTTCCTTCCCTTTAGAAATTAATTTTGTATTGCCTTGTGTCTATGCCAAAACAGTACTTTTAATCAATGTTTGTGTACGGTCCGGGCCAAGGGAAATAATATTAATCGGCACCTGAAGTTCTTTTTCCAAATAGCTTACATAATTTAATAATTCGGCGGGAAGTTGGTCAAAATCTTTTACATGGCTCAGATTCATGTTCCACCCTTTTAATGTTTTATAAACAGGCTCTAATTCTTCATCAACTATATCGTAAGGAACACCATCTATTATTTGACCCGTTTTTAATTTATAATGTGTACAAATTTTTATTTCTTCAAAAATATTAAGCACATCTGCTTTCATCATAAAAAGTTGAGTTACCCCATTTATCATGATTGCATATTTCAGAGTGGGTAAATCCAACCAGCCGCATCTTCTTGGTCTTCCCGTAGTAGAACCAAATTCGTTTCCTTCCCTCCTCATTCTTTCACCGGTTTCATCTTTTAATTCTGTTGGAAAAGGACCGCTTCCTACTCTTGTACAATAAGCTTTAAATATTCCGAAAACTTCTCCTATATGTTTAGGTGCGACGCCCAATCCTGTGCAAGCTCCTGCTGTCATGGTATTTGAACTTGTTACGAAAGGATAACTTCCGAAGTCCACATCAAGCAACGAGCCTTGAGCGCCTTCTGCTAAAATAGATTCTTTTGACTGAAGGGCTTCGTTTATCTGATATTCACTATCCACCAGATTAAAGGTTTTGATAAATTCAAGGGCCTCAAAAAATTGCTTTTCCGATTCTTTTAAATCAAAGTCATATTTATAAAAGTCAAGAATGGTAACATGCTGCTTTACCAGCGTATCGTATTTCACTCTAAAATTCGGAGAAATGATATCACCTACTCTTAATCCTTGTCGTGCTACTTTATCCTGATAAGTTGGACCAATTCCTTTTAACGTAGACCCAATTTTGTTGTCCCCTTTGGATTGTTCATACGCAGCATCCAATAATCTATGTGTCGGGATAATCAGTGAGGCCTTCTTTGAAATGTATAAATTTTGTTTCAGGTTAAGGTTAAATTTGGTTAATCCTTCTATTTCCTTTTTTAAAATAATAGGATCAAGCACCACGCCATTGCCTATGATGTTTTTGATCTCAGGTCTGAATACTCCGCTAGGGATCTGATGCAGCACATGTTTAATTCCATCAAACTCTAAAGTATGACCGGCATTGGGTCCTCCCTGGAAACGGGCAACAACTTTATATTTTGGAGCAAGGAAATCAACAATTTTACCTTTTCCTTCATCGCCCCATTGCAACCCTAATAATACATCAACACTCATTATTTTTATTGTAGTTAAAAGTTAAATTTCTTTTGTTTTAAATAAACAGGTTATATCGTTTAGTTATGATTTCAATTGTAGTTGAGTCAATTGTTTATTGATTTTGACTCGCCTGTGGTCTGTTTGCGCAATCTACTTTTACGCAATTTCCATAAAGGATTAAAGAATGATGAAGAATTTTAAATTTCAATAATTCCCCTACCATGGTTTGGATATTATGAACGCGAGGATCGCAGAATTCAATTACTTTATGGCATTCCGTGCAAATTAAATGATCATGTTGTTTGTAGCCATAAGATTTTTCGTATTGCGCAAGATTTTTTCCGAATTGATGCTTACTCACCAGGTCGCACTCCACAAGGACGTCCAAAGTATTGTAAACGGTTGCTCTGCTTACCTGGTAGTTTTTATTCTTCATACTTATATATAAAGACTCCACATCAAAATGGCCTTGTCTTGAATATATTTCTTCTAAAATTGCAAAACGTTCAGGTGTTTTTCTTAAACCCTTATTTTCCAGATAGGCAGTAAATATTTGTTTTACTTCTTCGAATATTTTAGGATTTAAGATCATATCGATTCAATTAATAAGAGGCAAATTTAGACTAAAAATTCTTTTTTTTATATGGAAGGCTTGTTTAATATAGCATAGGTTGTGACTCAAAAGTAATGAGTTGAGAGAAATCTAAATAATTCGCTCAATCACTCATTCTCTCATTCACCTAATAGTATTAAGAGTCAAACCTGACCACGCTTACAATTCCGGGAACCTGTTCTAATTTTTTAGTCAATTTTTGTAAATGGCGGGTATCATGGACAAACACCATGATTGTTCCTTCAAAGATGCTGTTGTTGGTATCGAGAGTAATTGACCGCATGTTTACTTTTAGTTCATTAGAAATCACTCTGGTGATCTCATTTACAATACCTACACGATCAGTTCCTGTTACTCTTAATCCTGCAAGGAAGGCCAGTTCATGTTGAGAAGTCCATTTGGCTTTTACGATCCGGTAGCCATAGTTGGACATTAGCTCTATTGCATTGGGACAGGATGTTCTGTGGATTTTAATCCCTTCGTTTACCGTTACAAACCCAAAGACATCGTCTCCGGGAATCGGGTTACAACATTTGGCAAGTTTATATTCTATCTGGTCAAGATCTTCACCGATTAAAAGCATATCGGTATCTGCACCTTTTATGTTTTTTATATGCTTTTCAAAAGATTTGGCATCTTGAATAATATCTTTTTTAGTTTGGGATTTACTTTCCTTAAGCCCGATAATCTTAGTGATTTCCTTTTTATCAATTTGGCCTTTACCTACTTTATAAAAGAAATCAAAAGAAGTCTTAGTGTTGAACAGCGCCCTTAGCTCATTGATGGTTTCATTGTTGACGGCAACCTTAATGGATTTTAGCTTTTTCTCTACAATTGTTTTTCCTTCCAGGGCAATGAGTTTTTTTTCTTCTCTCAGAATGTCTTTGATTTTCGCTCTGGCTTTAGAAGTTACAATAAATCTAAGCCAATCCTCATTGGGCCTTTGTTTGCTTGAGGTTAAGATTTCTACCTGGTCTCCATTGCTGAGAATATAATTTAGAGGAACAAGTTTTTGATTTACTTTAGCCCCAAGGCAACGTGCGCCGATTTCCGAATGTATCTCAAAAGCAAAGTCTAACGCGGTTGATCCGTAAGGCAAGATCTTTAATTCACCTTTTGGCGTGAAAATAAATACTTCGTCAGAAAATAGATTACTCCTGAAGTCATCCATAAATTCGATGGCAGAGGAATCATTTTGCTCTAGCATATCCCTCACCTTGCCTATCCATTCATCCAGGCCAGATACCCTGTCTTTACCCGTGTTGTCTTTATATTTCCAATGGGCTGCATAGCCTTTTTCCGCAATATCGTCCATCCTGGAAGTCCTTATCTGCACCTCTACCCATTGCCCGGTCTTGCTCATTACGGTAGTGTGTAATGATTCATAACCATTTGCCCTCGGCGTGCTTATCCAGTCCCTCAATCTGTCGGGGTTGGGTTTATAAAAGTCTGTTACTATGGAATATACCTGCCAGCAATGCGCTTTTTCCTGTTCTGGCTTAGCGTCAATAATAATTCTTACTGCAAAAAGGTCATACACTTCTTCAAAAGGAATTTTTTGTTTTTTCATTTTATTCCAAATGGAAAAAATGGATTTCGGCCTTCCTTTAATTACAAAATCAAATTCCTGAGCGGCCAATTCTTTTTGAAGAGGCGCAATAAAATCTTTTATGAATTTTTGCCTTGCGTACTTCGTCTCATTGATCTTTTTAGCAATTTCCTTGTAGGTCTCGGTTTCGGTATACTTTAGATAAAGGTCCTCCAGTTCAGATTTTATTGCATACAAACCAAGGCGGTGGGCCAGGGGAGCATATAAATATATGGTTTCAGAAGCTATTTTAAGTTGCTTATTCCTTGGCATAGAGTCAAGGGTTCGCATATTATGAAGCCTATCCGCTATTTTTATCAGGATTACCCTTACATCTTCGGAAAGGGTTAGAAGCATCTTCCTGAAATTTTCCGCCTGAGCAGAACTTCCATGTTCAAAGACGCCGGAAATTTTTGTGAGGCCGTCAATAATAGAGGCTATTTTTGGCCCAAATTCTCTTTGGATATCCTCAATTTCTGTGTCCGTATCTTCCACTACATCGTGAAGAAGCGCAGAGATAATGGAGGTTGTTCCCAATCCTATTTCCTCTACAGCTATTTGAGCAACTGCCAATGGATGATAAATATAAGGCTCTCCTGACCTTCGCCGCATATCTTTGTGGGCTTCAAGCGATGCATTAAAAGCTTTTTTGATAAGCTTTGCATCGTTATCCTTTAAAATAGGTTTAGCGTGACGAAGGAGTCTTCTATACCTTCTTAAAATCTCTTTATTTTCCTGTTCAATCTCTATTTGCAACAATTCCATCGTATCTTTTCCAACTAATGAATAAAGAAAATCTTAATAAATAAAAAAAATATTTTTTGAATTATTTTAAACTAAATTAAAAATTCATAGCTTTGCCACTCAATTTTCTAGAGCGGATGTGGCGAAATTGGTAGACGCACTAGACTTAGGATCTAGCGCTGCGAGGCATGGGGGTTCGAGTCCCTCCATCCGCACAAGGTAAACCCTCAATTCTCTAAAGGAATTGGGGGTTTTTAAATTATAGGTATTACATTTTTCTAATCTAAACTTTAAAGAGTTGGACATCATATTAAACAAAAAAACAACCACAAATGCTTCAATTAAAGTTACAGTAAATGAAGCTGATTATCAATCCAAGGTTGCAGAAAAATTAAAAGATTATAGTAGAAAAGCACAAATTAAAGGCTTTAGACCCGGAAAAGTGCCGCCTACTTTAATTAAGAAAATGTATGGCAAATCCATAATGGTGGATGAAATAAATCATTTGTTGAGTGATTCCATAAATAAATATATAAAAGAAAAAGAACTGCCTATTGTCGGCGAGCCATTGCCGGATAATGAGAATCAACAAAACATTGACTGGGATAATCAAAAGGCGTTTGAATTCGTATACAATGTTGGACTACACTCTGACTTTAATTATGATCTAAAGAAACTGGATCCTCAGGTAAAATACGTAATAAAAGCAGATGATAAAGAGGTAAATGAAACCATTGAAAGAATTCAGGCTCAGTCTGGAAAAATGGATTCAGTAGAAACTTCTGAAAAGGGTGATTTTATATATGGCGATTTAAAAGCCAAAGATTCTGATACCGTTCAATCCATCACTTTACCTACAAACAAAGTTGAAGACGGTGAGTTGAAGAAATTCCTGGGATTAAAAAAGGAAAAGACCGTTTCTTTTGACATAAAGAAAATATTTGGAGGAGACAATTCCTTGGTAGCTACTTTTTTAGGAATACCAAAGGAAGAGGCTGAGAACCTTGAAGGAAGTTATGAATTGACCGTTACGGACATTAAAAGAACCGTGCCTGAAGAACTTAACCAGGAGTTTTTTGACAAGGTATTTGGAAAAGATACAGTTAAGTCAGAGGATGAGTTTAGAGCGAAAGTAAAAGAAACGCTTGAAACTAATTTTAATGCTGAAAGTGATTCTCTTTTGACAAGAAATATTTATGAAGCGCTTATTGATACTACGGAAATAGAACTTCCTGTCGAGTTCATTAAAGACTATTTATATATTCTGAATCAGGGAAAATTTGATAAAGAGAAAATAGAAAAAGATTACGATTTGTATAGCAAAGAAATTAAATGGGGGCTGATCAGGAACAAAATTATTAAAGAACTTAATTATAAAGTAACTGATAATGAGTTGAGAGATGAGGCGCGAAAGATCATGACAAATCAATTGATGCAATATGGCGGAGGGAATTTTCCTGAAATGGGCGATTTATTAAATACGTTAGCTGATAATTATTTGAAACAAGATAACGGAAAGAATATTAATGGTTTGGTTGAAAATATTCTCTTTACGAAAACCATTGATTTTATAAAAGATAAAGTAACAATTAAAGAAAAAGAAGTTAGTAAAGAAGAATTTACTAAGTTAGCATCAAACTAATGTTTCAGTTTTTCTGTTAATTTAGTCAAAAATCTTTGTAAGCTTTATTTTTTTAATATTTATGCAACTAGACGAATTCAGTAAATACGCAGTAAAAGACCGGGGAATCAGTAGTTTAGGTCTTGAAGGGTACGTGAATACAACCATTACCAACCTTACTCCCAATATTATTGAGGAGCGAAGAATGAATGCGGTGGCAATGGATGTTTTTTCAAGATTAATGATGGATAGAATTATTTTTCTTGGAGTTCCAATAGATGATTACGTTGCCAATATAGTTCAGGCTCAGCTTCTTTTTTTGGAATCCACGGATTCGACAAAAGATATACTTATCTATATAAATAGCCCGGGCGGTTCCGTTTATGCCGGTTTAGGTATATACGATACTATGCAATTTGTAAATCCTGATGTAGCCACCATTTGTACGGGATTAGCAGCTTCTATGGGCGCTGTGCTTTTGGCAGGTGGTGCAAAGGACAAAAGATCTGCATTACCTCATGCCCGGGTAATGATCCATCAACCTTTGGGCGGTGCAGGTGGACAGGCTTCGGATATAGAAATAACAGCAAGGGAAATTTTAAAACTTAAAAAAGAGCTTTATGAAATCCTTTCTGAACATACAGGAAAGAGTATGGAACAAATAGAGAAAAACTCTGACCGTGACTATTGGATGAAAGCCGAAGAGGCACTGGAGTATGGCTTAATTGACGAGGTTTTGAATAGGAAAAGTAGCGCCAAGTAATAGAAATAGCGCTATTGAATGAAACCCGAATAATAAAAGCTATTAATTTTTTAATTTAATCAACAGTTATATTTATGGCACAGGTGACCTGTTCATTTTGCGGAAGAAGTAAGAAAGATGTTGACCTGATGATCTCAGGAATTCAATCACATATTTGTGATAAATGTATTACTCAGGCGCAACAGATTTTATCTGAAGAAGCTAAGGTTAAAAACAGACAACCTTCTCCTAAGTTTAATCTGATTAAACCTGTGCAAATGAAAAAGCACCTTGACCAGTATCTTGTAGGTCAGGAAAATGCAAAAAAGGTGATTTCGGTTGCCGTTTACAATCATTATAAAAGGCTGTCCCAGCCAGTAACCGAGGATGATATTGTTATCGAAAAATCTAACATTATTATGGTGGGCGAAACCGGAACAGGTAAAACTTATCTTGCCCGTACACTGGCTAAAATATTGGAAGTTCCTTTTTGCATAGCTGATGCAACGGTGTTAACAGAAGCGGGATATGTAGGAGAGGACGTTGAAAGTATCCTGACAAGATTATTGCAAGCAGCGAATTATGACGTAGAAGCAGCGGAAAGAGGCATTGTTTATATTGATGAAATTGATAAAATAGCACGTAAATCTGATAATCCTTCTATCACACGGGATGTAAGTGGTGAGGGTGTTCAGCAAGCGCTTTTAAAGCTACTTGAAGGAACCTCGGTAAACGTGCCGCCTCAGGGAGGACGTAAGCATCCTGACCAAAAAATGATCTCGGTAAATACGGAAAATATTTTGTTTATATGCGGCGGCGCCTTTGATGGGATCACTAAAATGATCAGTAGCCGGTTGAATACCAGACCTATTGGGTTTTCAGGCGCCAATGATGATTATAGAAGTTTGTCTAAGGATAATTTACTTCAGTATATAAGCGCCCAGGATTTGAAATCTTTTGGATTGATCCCTGAACTTATCGGTAGATTACCCGTTTTAACGCACCTTGACCCGCTTGGAAAGGACATTTTGAGACAAATTCTTACCGAACCTAAAAATGCTTTAGTAAAACAGTACATAAAGCTTTTTAAAATGGAAGGAATAGAACTTGAATTTGAGGAAGAGGCGTTGGATTATATCGTAGAGAAAGCAGTAGTGTTTAGTTTGGGCGCGAGAGGTCTAAGATCTATATGCGAGGCAATTATTACCGATGCGATGTTTGATCTTCCTTCTCAAAAGAACGTAACCAAGTTTGTGGTGACCAGACAATATGCAATGGAGAAATTTGAAAAATCTAAATATAACAGGCTAAAAGTAGCTTAAGGAAAATAATTTTATTGATTAAAAGGGGATAAATTATTTAAAAATTTATCCCCTTTTTTCTTTTTATCCTTTATTGCTTTAATTCAAATAATTGACCATCAATTCGGCAGCTCTCTCAGAAGCTTTGTGTTGACTAAGCGCTGCTTCTATCTTATTGTATTCATCGAGCTGAAACATCCTATATTCCTCGTTATTAATCACTTTTTTGAGCTCTAGTTTCAGGTTGTCAATGTTAAAATCATCCTGAATTAATTCTTTTACTACTTCCTTATCTGCCAACAAATTAACCAGAGATATAAAATTTATTTTTATAAAAGATCTGGCTATAAAATAAGTAACGCTGTTTGCCTTATAACACACTACCTGAGGTACCTTAAACATGGCTGTTTCCAGCGTGGCGGTGCCGGAAGTTACAATGGCAGCATGCGCAGCGGTAAGAACATCATAAGTTTCTCCATAAACTATTCTAATGTTGGGGGATTCTTCAGACTTAAAAAACTCGAGCGGAAAATCAGTAACAGCAGCAACCAGAAAAAGATGTTCGGGAAAAAACCTGGCCAACTGAACCATCTTTAAAAGGTTGGCCTCGATTTCTTGTTTTCTGCTTCCAGGGAGTACAGCAATGATTTTTTTATTTCCAGACTCTAATTTTTCACGAAAATGAGGATTGGGTTTAAAACCTTTCACCGCATCCATTACTGGGTTGCCTACAAAATCTACTTTATAATCATAGTTTTCATAAAAGCGCTCCTCAAAAGGTAGAATGACAAACATCTTATCTACATAAGCTTTTATTTTAAAAGCCCTTTTTTGATTCCACGCCCATATTTTAGGTGAAATGTAGTAGAAGGTCTTTATCCCCTGTGCTTTAGTGAATTTTGCAATTTTTAAATTGAAACCAGCATAATCCACCAGAATGACGACGTCAGGTCTGTAGGAAAGTACATCAGATTTGCAAAAAGCGAGGTTCTTAAGAATCGTTTTAAGGTTAAATAGGACTTCAATAAACCCCATAAAAGCCAGCTCCCGGTAGTGTTTTACAAGATCACCGCCAGCTTCCTTCATTTTGTCTCCGCCCCAGCACCTGAATTCAGCAGCTGAATCCTTCTTCTTAATTTCTTTCATTAGGTTGGAAGCATGAAGGTCACCGGATTTTTCTCCGGCTATAATGTAGTATTTCATGTTTGGGCTATCAGGTATCAGTAATTAGCTATTAGTGGCGCCATACTAAAGTAATTTTAAAACTACTTGTCAAATGTTGTGTTTATTATCTAGAAAATCACCATATAATACTAAGGAGCAAGGTCAGAATGATGTTTTGCCAAAAGCTGATAGCTAACTGCTAATCTCCAAAATATTCAACATAATTCCGCGGGGTTTCATAAAGTTTGATCGAATGAAGTTTTGCCTTTGATATTTTACCTATTTCAGTATCAAGTATTTTCCAGAACTCCATCACGATATTTTCACAGCTAGGCATTTTACCGGTCATAAAATCAACATCCATATTAAAGTTCTTGTGGTCTACTTTTTCCAGGATTTCTTTCTTGATCAGGTTGCTCAGCTTTTTTAAATCAATTACAAAACCTGTATCCGGGTCAGGATTTCCTTTTACGGTTACGATCATTTCAAAATTATGCCCATGCCAGTTCTCATTTGCACAAGGTCCAAATACTTCAACATTTTTTTCCTTGGTCCATTGAGGGTTATACAACTTATGAGCAGCATTAAAGTGCTCTTTCCGGCTTACATAAATCATTTTAAATTCCTTGAAATAAAGTGCAAATATACTGGAATGGAATGAATGCGTGAATGAGCAATGAGTGAATAAAGAATGAATGGATTTATCTAAAATTAAAAAACTATCCGTTTATTTTATTTTAGCCTATTTTTAAAGCTGGAATAAAGAATAGAATATGATAGTAGTAACAGGAGCTGCAGGATTTATATCCAGTTGTCTGATCTCAGGATTAAATGGCGATAACTTTAACGAAATAATTGCGGTTGATGATTTTTCTGATGAAAGCAAAGCTGAAAATCTTGCCGGGAAGAAAATCAGGGAGAAAGTGAATCGGGAGTTGTTTTTTGACTGGCTGGATAAAAACCATGAGCATGTAGAGTTTATTTTCCATCTCGGAGCAAGAACGGACACCACAGAGTTTGATGTAAATATATTCAACAAACTTAATCTCAATTATTCGAAAGAGGTTTGGAATCGGTGCGTAAAGTATCAGATCCCATTGGTTTATGCTTCCTCTGCCGCTACCTATGGACTGGGAGAACATGGATATGTAGATGACGAGGAGTTGAGCTATAAACTAAAGCCGCTCAATCCTTACGGCGAATCAAAAAATGATTTTGATAAGTGGGCCATTCAGCAGGAGCAGAAACCTTTTTACTGGGCAGGATTGAAATTCTTTAACGTGTATGGTCCAAATGAATACCATAAAGGGCGAATGGCCTCCGTGGTTTTTCACGCTTTTAATCAGATTAAAGCTTCAGGAGAAATGAAATTATTTAGATCGCATCATCCTGATTTTAAAGATGGGGAACAATTGAGGGACTTTGTATATGTGAAAGATGTGGTTGACGTATGCCTCTTTTTAATGCACCATAGGAAAAATTCTGGGATTTATAATTTAGGCAGCGGCCAAGCCAGGACATTTATTGATTTGGTATCTGCTACTTTTAAAGCGCTGAATGTGGAGAAAAGTATAAAGTTCATTGATGCTCCTCAAGATATAAGAGATAAATACCAATATTTTACAGAAGCAAAAATGGAAAAGCTTCGGCAAATAGGTTATGATAAAAAATTTTATGAATTGGAGGAAGGTGTTAAAGACTATGTAAAAAATTATTTAATGCCGCATGCTTATTTGTAGTTTTAAGGAGGCTCAAAGTAAAAAGATAATTTTAGCCAGAAGGATTACTAAAATTATCTTTTATCATTGGGAGGGAAAATTTGTTAAGTTTAGTTAACAACTGTCTCTATCGAATTTAATAAACCTAGTTCACTCAGTATAACTTCTGATTGATAATTTTAAAAATTCGTCAAGTAGTAATATTTCCTCATGATAAAATTAAACTTAATCGTGATGAGGGACCAAAGATCAAAAGTGGAATAAAGTAAACTGATTATGTCCGTTAATAGCCCTAAAATTTTCAATTTAAGCGTCTCAGGGTTTACTATTGTTCTGTTGACCTGTGTTTGTTTTGCTTCAGGCTGTTCAAATAAAAAGGAAAATCAATATAAAATGCCAGAGAATTTTCTTTATGATTTGAATGCTCCAACCCAAAGATTTGAATTACCGGATGAACTCCTGGAAGTATCTGCCCTTTCTTATTTCACTGATGATAAGTTGGTATGTGTTCAGGACGAGTTGGGTATTCTCTTCACTTTTGATCTTTCAACCGGGAAAATTGCAGATAAGATTACTTTCGGTCCCGATGGAGATTATGAGGGTGTTGAAGTAGTAAATGACACGGCATATGTAATCAAGAGTAATGGAGATTTGATGTTTTTTCCTATTCAAAACCCGGATAGTTTAAAGCAAATCCACACAGGACTTGAAGAAAAAAATGACGTTGAGGGATTAGGTTATGATGTTAACACAAAACATTTAATGATCGCATGTAAAAAGAAAGGTGATGTGATGGGGAATAATATAAAGGGAAAGGCTTTTTATAAATTTTCTCTCCAAAGCAAAGAATTAACGCCCGATCCTTTTTTTGTAATTGATAAAGCAAAGATAGCGGACTATCCGGTCGAAAAAATAAACCCGTCTGCGATTGCGATGCACCCTCTTACAAAGGAAATTTATATACTATCATCTAAGGATAAGGCATTGGTAATAGTGGATGCCCGAGAAATCAAAAACATAATTTTGCTGGATCCTGCTCTATTTGAAAAACCGGAAGGAATTTGTTTTAAACCCGATGGTAGTTTATTTATAAGCAGCGAAGGAAAAACAGGTGGCGGTTATATCTTAAGATTCAATAACTGATGAAGATATTTCTTAAGCCGGTTTATATTTTTTTTGTTTGTCTATTTCTTTCTTTTTTCTCTAAAGGACAGGATACCCTTTCAGCGGATCTTTTTAGGCTTTATTTAATAGGAGATTCCGGTAAACCGTCGGAAAATGACATCATACTTAATTTATTGAAAAAAAAGCTCGATAAAGCAGGGGAAAACAGCGCAGTGATTTTTTTAGGGGATAATATATATCCCGATGGAATGCCTCCTGAAAATCATAAAGGAAGGCATTTGGCAGAAGAAAGATTAGGGATACAGTTAGAAATTATAAAATATTATCAGGGAAAATCTTTTATCATCCCCGGAAATCATGATTGGAAGGAAGGTAATAAAGAAGGGTGGACTTACATTAATGAGCAGGAGGAATTTGTAAAACAATATTTGAAAGAAGATGTATTTTTTCCTAAAAGTGGCTGTCCTGGCCCTGTAGAAATTCCTTTAACTGACAAGGTTACTTTAATTATTCTTGATACCCAATGGTTTTTGCACAAGGGAGATAAACCCGGGGAGGAAAGTAATTGCAGAAATAAAGATATTCCTGCTGTTTTATCCGATTTAGAAAATATGCTTAAAAGAAACCAGGGTAAAAAAGTGGTAATTGCCGGCCACCATCCTTTGTTTCCCAAAGGTGCTCATGGTGGATATTTTTCTTTGAAAACGCATATTTTTCCTCTAACCGATCTTGAGCCTTTTTTATATCTTCCTCTTCCAATAGTTGGTTCATTGTATCCTTTGATAAGAATGTTATTCCCAAATACTCAAGATATTTTTCATCCCAGATATCGTCACTTGAAAGTGGATTTGAGCAGGATTTTCAAAGAACATCCGGGATTAATATATGCTTCTGGACACGACCATTCTCTCCAGTATACACTCGAAGATAGTATTAATTATATTGTAAGCGGGGCAGGCTCAAAAACCACTCACGTTAAAAAAGCAAAGGGTGGTAATTTTTCAACGGCCAAAAAAGGATTTGGAGAACTTGTATTTCTAAATGAGGGTCGTGTTTTGCTGAATTTCTTTCTGGTTTCTCCTGCAAATAAAGAGGGAGAAATGGTATTTTCCACTAGTCTGATTTCTAATTAAAAAAGGAAATAGATTGATTTTGATAAATAAAGATTACAATATTTGAAGTTACTTTTTCACTGAAATGCGCTAGCTGACAGGAGAAATTGATATAAAAGTTAAGTTTAACTTGAATTTATAAGAAAATGCTGAAAGCAGAAGGAATAAGAAAAACATATGGAGATCTTAAAGTGCTGAAAGGTATTGATTTGACGATAACAAAGGGTGAAATTGTATCCATTGTGGGTGCTTCCGGTGCGGGAAAAAGTACACTGCTCCATATTCTGGGTACTCTTGACAATCCTGACGAAGGCAAACTGTATCTTAACGGTCAAGATCTCAGCTTGCTTAAAGGCAACGATCTTGCAGGCTTCAGAAATAAAAATATGGGATTTATATTTCAATTTCATAATCTTTTACCAGAGTTTACAGCCCTTGAGAATGTTTGCATTCCTGCTTTTATAGCTAATCAATCAAAAAAGAAAGCAGAAGAAAGAGCTTTGGAATTGATGACAATGTTAGGAATAGCTCAGAGAAAAGATCATAAACCATCTCAGCTTTCAGGAGGAGAGCAGCAAAGAACTGCTGTGGCCCGGGCATTAATAAATTCACCATTAATTGTTTTTGCCGACGAGCCAAGCGGCAATTTGGATTCTAAACATGCCGAAGAGCTCCATAATTTATTTTTCAAGCTTCGTGATGATATGGGCCAAACCTTCATTATTGTAACCCATAATGAACATTTGGCAGAAATGGCCGATCGCAAAGTAGAAATGAAAGATGGGAAGATTTTGGAGTAATTAAGTTTGAAATTGAAGTTGGAAGTTGACAAAGAGTTGCCTGTCTGATTCAATATGTCTTCTCTGGATCTCAGTTTAATTTTTTAATTTAGATGGAATCATTTTCATTGTATGTTAATTGAAAGCGAGGTATTTAAAGTTTACATTCTTCTAGTTTCAATCTTTCAGCTTCCCACTTACAGGGTTTTTCAGGGCTTTTTAAAAAACATATTCTTCATTTATTCGTTAAATCCTCTCAAAGCAAAACCTTTCTTCTATGAATATTGAGAACTACGCCCCGGTCTTTATTAAAAGACATTCAGAGATTGAAAAAGATATTTTTCAGTTGAAAAAATATATCTTGAAAGTAAAAAAGGAAAAGGATATTTTAAGAAGAAATGAACGAACCAATTTCCTTTTCACCTCAATGGGGCGATTCTTGAGAAACACCTTTGCCAGAACAAGGAATTTTAGCTAAATACAAAAAAAAAGATATAGGAAGACGAAATGTAAGGTAAAAATCATTTCGTCTTTTTTGTTTAATCCCTTCCTTAAAAATCAGGACAAGGCATTCTTCTTACGTTTTTAGGAGGAGTTTTGCGCTTTTGATTTCTGTACCCGAGGTAAAAATCATATACTAAAGAAATTTCGTGTGCTCCACCCGTGCTTGGGGTTAATCTAGAAACTGTTAAATCGTAACTGTAGCCGATCTTTAAATCCTGAACCCTTATTCCCATAAGAAAAATGAGGGCATCGTTGTTAAAGGCGCCTCCTTTATAAGCTCTCACGGGAATGCCTCTATACCAAAAGCCAAAGGTTAGCGGATCATAAGTAAAGTAAACCCCGGCATCCAATTGGTTAAAGGGGCCCTGATGTTTGAAATTAAGAGCTGGCGTAATACTTACTTCCCTTTGTTCATTTAAAGGACCTACTCTTGTTCCAAAATTATTTTTCATAAGCGGAATCCGGTATCCGATATGAAGCGAAGTTTTTACAGGCATTCTGCTGGTTTCTCCATCTACAATGGCTTGATTGGGTTGATTCATGTGGTGAGCAGAAAATCCGATCCAGAATTTATCAGAATACAAAATACCTCCTGCAGAAACATCAAAATAAGATGCTCCCGGTCTACCTAATAAATTCTCATTCGATTCGCCTAACTTATTTCCTTCATCGTCCATCTGGTCACCAAAAAGCAGTCCCATTGTATTCAAACTTCTATTGCTGAAAGCGCCTTGTATTCCAGGTCTGAAAGTTAGCTTTTCATTTAAATGCAATTGATAAGCATATTGAGCAGCAATGGTATACGATTGAAATCCGGGACTTCCTTCTTTATCAAAAAACGCCAAAACACCTATGCCGCTATTATATTTCCGAAAATAGTGGTCAAACGATCCCACATAAGTCACAAAGTTTGCGTCTAGCTCGGGCCATTGATTTCTGTAGTTTAATACTGCGCGAGAAGCCTGGTTAGACCCAGCAAAAGCGGGATTTAGGTATAATGGTGCAGCATAAAATTGAGAAAACTGAGGATCCTGGCCACTTGCTTTAAAAACAGCCAACAAGCCGACTAAAAGGAGCAGTAATATTTTTTGCATTTAAGATTTATTAATAACCTAGCTTTACAAACTTAAAAAACTTGGGGCTGGTAATTTTAACACTAACGAATGAACTTAAGAATTTTATTTATCTCAGCCATCTTATTTTGTAAATTTATTCGTTAATGATGGATAATGTCCCCAGCGTAACCTCAATTTATTTTAATTATATTTATTTTTAGAAAAGTATTAAAACTTTACATTTAAAGTAGATGTTAAAACTTCGACTTCCATTTTATAAAATATATTTTTACTTTCTTATTGTTCTTATCACAGGAAGCATTTTTGCTTCTTCAAATTGGGGAGGCATTGTTAGAGCCAATATTTTAGGTTTTCAAGGAGACAGTGAAGGTTTTGATGAAGAAGGAAATAATATTAAAGGTAAAAAAGCTTTTTTCCTTCCCAGTTATGATGATGACTCCACAGAGCATATTGCATTTACCCAAACTTGCTTTCAATCAGACGACTCTACTCAGTTTTTTGCCATAACCGATGAAAATGTAGAAAGGTATTCCTGGAATTTCGGAACCGGCCTGGATGCTGATACCTCTGATCAAAGGAACCCTTATTTTTATTTTCAGGAAGGTGAATATACTGTAACCCTAAAATATTTTAAGACAGACGGAACAGTGGTTACCGTTGATACGACAGTGACTGTTGTACCCGATATTTCTGCTTTGCCGGATTTGGGAGTAGATACAGCAATTTGTCCCGAACAATTTCCCTGGGCTTTAAATCCATATACATCAGGAGCCAGTCCCTCCGGGGCAACTTATATTTGGTCAACCGGAGATACTACTGCGACTATTGATGTTGATAGTGCTGGAAATTATTGGGTGGCTGTAACAGTAGGTGGTTGTACAAGAATAGATGAAGTGGAGGTAACCGAATACGCTAAACCAAGAAGGCGCGCAGCCATCTGGTACTTCGGTACTAATGCCGGAATAGATTTTAACCAGGACCCACCTCAATCCTTAAATGATGCCCCTCTTCTAAATGCTCCTGAAGGTACGTCAGCTATTTCTGATATTGACGGTAAATTAATTTTTTATACGGATGGTCAAACCGTCTTTAATAAGAATCATGAGGTTATGGATAATGGGCGGGACGTAGGCGGCAGTCCTAATTCCACGCAGTCTTCAATTATAATGCCCTGGCCTGGCAGGATGCCTTATTATTTTTTATTTACTACAGAAGATGTTACTTCAACAGAAAAGCGATTGATGGTTTCATTGATTGATATGAAAGGAGGGGAAAATGCCGAAGGAGAAGTGGTTTATAAAAATAACATTCTGGATGAACCTACCTCAGAAAGGCTTACTGCCTACGCTTTAAAAAACAGTGCAGGAGCAGACTCCATTTATTGGTTGGTAAGTCAGGAAAACAGCACCGGTGCTTTTAAAGTTTTTCAAATTGATTCAACAGGTATTCATCAGCCACCCACAGAATATCCGATTGGTACTCCGCAAACAGGAGATAATGAAGCGCAGGGAACAATGAAAATATCTTCTACCGGTGACTATTTGGCTGTTGCAGCAGGGGACAGGGTAGAGGTTTACAACTTCAACGACTCGACGGGAGAGATTTCGGATTCAGTAGTGATTCAATTAGATGGCACAGGTCCTGCTTATGGCGTTGAGTTTTCCCCGGACGGAGGGAAGTTGTATGTTACCAATGCAACCGGATTGTACCAGTATGATATTACGGATACTTTGGGGAACAGGCTTCCTAACGATAGCATAAGAGCAGAAAACCATAGAGACACTATAGCTACAGGTACTAACTTTGGAGCGCTTCAACTAGCACCAGATAACAGTATTTATATGGCGGTAGATGGGGCTACAAGTCTTGGAGTGATTAATAATCCTACCGGAGACGGTGATGAAGTTGATTTTCAATTGGCGGGATTTGATTTGAATGGAGGAATAAGTACCAAGGGACTTCCAAACTTTGTTCAAAGCTTTTTTGAACCTCCTCAAGGTCCTTCCTTAGGTTACCAGGATGCTTGCGGTCCGGGGCCTATTGATTTATTTGCCAGTGGATGGGGAGATCGGGATGACTTTGAATGGACAGTTGATGGCTCCACCAGACCAAAACAACGGATGCTCACGCAAATAACAGAAGATTTAAGTTTAGGATCTCATACTGTTTCTGTAAGAATTACTAACGACTGTAACATGGATACTACCCTGGCTATAACTTTTACAGTAGTCGGAGGTCCTCAACCTGTGAATTTACCTGACGATTATACCATTTGTGAAGGAGATCAGGAAGTATTGGATGCAGGCCCTATAAATGAAGCCAGCGAACGTTATTTATGGTCAACAGGAGATTCTACAAGAACAATCACTGTTAATTCTCCCGGAAGGTATGCTGTTTTTGTAATCAAGGATAACGGTTGTTTTGAAGGTGATGTTGTTAACCTTTTGGCGCCAACTATAGGTGATATTACAGGCGATACAGTTTTATGTCAGGGACAGGTTTCGAGACTTACAACAGGAAGTCCCTCTTTAGCTCATGTTTGGAGAGACGGTAATGGTAACCAGATTTCTACTAACAACTATCTAGACGTTAGTACTTCTGGTATTTATTCCGTTGACGTCAGTTATCCAAATGGTTGTACAGATACGGATGAGGTTACTGTTGTGGTTAGTCCCAGACCATTAGTAAATCCAGTAATTGCCGTAGCGCCAACCTGTAATGAAAGCAATGGCAGGATTGTTTTGAATAAAACTACTGATAATGCCTATCCTGACTATACCTATCAATGGTTTGATCAGAATAACCAGGTAATTGCCGGTGCAACAACCAATACATTAGATCGTGTAGGAGCAGGGGTTTATCGTGTGAGTGTAACACATCCTCAGGGCTGCGATTCTGTATGGACTATACCTGTTAATCCTAATAATGTTACCATAGATGTTCCTCCTCCGGGCAGTATTGTCTGTTCTGCGGGCGGAACCAATGTTAATGTGACCATAAATGGTGGAGCGCCTAATTATACTTTGGAAATGTATCGCCAGGATAATGATCAGTTGTATACATCAAGAGCCTCTCAGTCTTCAAGTAACTGGACACTGTTTTCCGTGCCGGAAGGTATATTTTATATTGCCATTACAGATGCAAATGGGTGTATATATTCAAAAACTGACATCATAGTGGAACCTAATCCTTCAAGACCTGTTATTCAGGATTTAGGTCCTGATAAATTCAGTTGCAATCCTATGGAAGCAATAAATGCGGAGGACAAAACAGCCGCTCCCGATAATTATGTTTATTCATGGGAAGCTTTTATAAATGGAGTGTCTGCTGCTAATGCAATTGCTTCTGGCCAAAATGAACCTTCTATGGTGGCCCAAAATCCCACCCCTACCAGCACAAGTCAAATTAAATATGTGTTGACCGTAAATAATGGTGACTGTATTTTAAAAGATTCACTTACTGTTAATTTTTCTCCGTTTCAAGTTACTCTTCCGGAGAATGTAACAAGATGTGCTGGTGAAGGGAACTATGTAATAAGACCTACTTTTATCCCGGCAGCCACTTCTTCCCAAACTCAAAACTATTTTTATATGTGGGAAAAAACAGATGCTCCGGTAAAAGTGTTTTCTACCAGAGCATCCACTTTAAGTGTCGACCAAAGTGGAACCTATAAAGTTACCGTTGTAAATAATCAATCAGGATGTACAGCGGAAGACGAAATGGTTGTTACAATTAATCCGGCGCCAACAGATAAACTCGGCGCTGATATTACGGATAAATGCGAAGGAGAAACTGTTCAGCTGGACGCAGGCTATCCTGACGGAACTGTAACATGGACCGGACCGGGAGTTTCACCAGGAACAAATACAAGATTGATCAACGTGACCGAAGAAGGGCAATATATCGCCACTATAAATCTGGATGGATGTGAAAGACCATTTGATATTTTAGTGATATTTAAAGAAGCGCCTGGCTCGGGATTGGTTGAAGATCTTGTGAATTTTTGCTCCAGCAGACAAAACACCGTAACATTGACAGCAGGTAGAAATGTTACCAATCGTACCTATATATGGACTGACAGTGCAACAAAGGCTACTCTTGGAAATGAATATAATCTTAAAGTAAATCAGGCAGGCACTTATATAGTGGAAATAAATGATCCTAATGTTAATTGTATAACAAGGGACACTGTTCGGGTGGTTGATGAATGTGAAAACCATATTTTTGTACCAAATGCATTTTCTCCAAACGGAGATACCAATAACGACTTTCTTGAATTTAAAGGTGAGCCGGTTGCCTTTTTTGATGTATCCATCTTTAACCGCTGGGGCCAATTGATTTATCACAGCAACAATAAAGAATCAGGCTGGAATGGCAGAACAATGTCCAATAAAGAGGCTCCTCCGGGAACTTATGTCTATACGATAGTATATAGAAGTTTAAAAGGAGATCAAAATATAAAATTTACGAAAAAAGGCGCCGTAGTTCTTATCAGATAGCCAGTGTAAAATTGTTATAATTCAAAAGCCAGGAAATTTTCCTGGCTTTTGAATTTCCAGATTAACGACTACAATGAATAATAGTAAACATAAAAATCTTCACTTTTAGAAAAGCCCAGTTTATTATAAAGCTTTTGTGCGGCTTCATTTGTTTTTCCTGTTTCTAAGACCAATCCTATGGCCGAAGTCTCTTTTGCAAAATGTATTGCTTTTATTATAAGTTTACTTGCTGCTGATCTTTTTCTGAATTCAGGTAATACAAATAGGTCATTGAGTATCCAAAGCCTCTTCAATGAAATGGAGGAGAAAGAGGGATAAAGCTGAATAAAGCCAACAGCTACAGACTCTTCTACCGCTACAAAAATTTCTGATTCCTTATTTTCAATTCTTTCCTTGAGGAAATCTTTGGCCCTTTTTTCATCCGATAGCTGGTTGTAAAAAACCCGATACTGGTTGAATAAGGGCACTATAATATCAAGCTGCGTTAGGGATGCTTTAATAATTTCCATTAATATTATTATACTTTATTTACTTTTTTATGTTTTTCAAAGTTACTAAACGATGGAAAGTGGAAAAGTAAAAATCTGTTATGCACTAGAATAATCAAATTAGCCCGTTTGCACATATAAATTATCGCATAGGGGAAAATAAATTTGTCTTTTAAAAGGTAAGTTGCAATTTTGTGTCAAAATTCTATAAGTGATGGACTCAAAAAGTATAGAAAAAGCTATTTTTGAAATAGTTGAAAAGAAAAAGATCCTTAGTAAACTGGATTATAGTGATGAGAGATATGACGATTTGGAAGAGGAATTGCATGATTTCGAAGATGATTTCCTCGAAAAATATGGGACATATTTGGAAAAAGCTTTAGAAGAAGTCCATGCCAAACATTGTCCTGATAACGATATTTTGTTACCTATAGCCTACATTGCAAACCAATATGAAAAAATAGGGGAGGATCCCTCTGGTGCTCCTTTGTATGATGTGTCTCCTAATCAGGGAGTATACGTGGATGTAGATAAAAAACCGGGAGTTGTTTCCAAACTGGTTATTGTTCCTTCTCCTTTAAGATTGGTCCTTTCGTCACCTAAATCAAAGGAAATTGTCTGGAAAGCAAAATAGCTGATAAAATATAGAGGATAAAAAAAGCCATTCTCAAAGATGGCTTTTTATTTATAAGTGAAAATTATTTTTATGCAGCGGTTTTGGCTGCATTTCGATAGCGATTTTTTAGTTCTCCGGGTAAATAACCTACCAGTTGTTGTTGTGCTATCCCTTCTAAATTCAGTTGTTGCAAATAACAATTTGCTACAGCGCTTTTTACAGAATCATCTCCTTCTATTAATAAGTCATTGGCAATTTCAAAGCATCTTTTTACCATATCGAAATTACCATACTGAATATGCAACTGCGTAAATGCCGCAAAGCATGACATATTATAATAGGTTTTATTTGCTTCTTCTTTTTTATTTAACTGTTTTTTTATCTCGGGGAAATTCTGAATTAAAAACGCCTCTGTTTGTTCACTAGGAATCATAAATTATTATATCTGTTGTTTTATTTAATCTTAAACTAGGCCATTGGCCGTATTTCCTACCCTCTATTTATTCCTTATCCAACTTTTATAATGTAAAAATGTTTCAAATTTTTTTAATCAATTATTCAATATCAACGATTTCTTACATTTAGTTATTTTAAATTATTTTCCTAATAATTTATAGTGCGAATACGTACATTAATAACTTTTTTTAACTTAAAAACGCTGATAATGACAAAGTTAAAATAGAGTAAATTAAATTTAAAGAGCGACCAAATGCCTGTTTTCGGGGAATGTGTAGAGGAATTATTATAATCCGGAAAATAATGAAAACTAGAGCTGATTTTTTATCATGAGGTAAATGAAGAATTTTATTTTTCTTCAGTAATTGATCAAAAAATGTAAAGAGCCTTTCCGATTTTCATTTATTAAGGAAAGGTTACATTCCTGAGGTTTGTTGCTCAGGAAAATGAGAATCTTTTTATCTTTTTATCTTCTTTGTTTTGATTTCTTTCAAATAAGAGTTGAACCATTCCATCCTTTAATCCGGTATCTGGTACCAACATAGTTTTGGCATTTGCCCACTTCATTGTAGTCAGATATATCTCAGATGCCGGAATTATCACATCGGCCCGGTCTTCATTTAGTTTTAGAAAATTTACTCTTTCACTGTAGGTAAACCGTTCTATGAACTTTTTCATATTTATCAACTGATTCAGGGAGAGCGTCTTCTTACTTTTCTTTTTAGTAAGATCATACAACTTATTTATGTTTCCACCGGTTCCAATAGCAATTAATTCACGATTGTCATCTTGAATTTGAGATTTGATCCAGCTTTCCATCTCCTTCCAGGCTTCAGGAGAAAACGAATGTTCCAATGTTCTTACTGACCCGATTTTGAAGGATTTGCAACTCACTTTTTTCCTGTCAGAATAAAAGTTAAGTTCTGTACTTCCGCCTCCTACATCAATATGTAAATAATTTTTCTCGTCAATATAAGACCTAATGGAATTGCTGATAAGCTCAGCTTCTTTTTCGCCATCAATAATCTCAATGTTAAGCCCCACTTCTTTTCGTACTCTATCTGCAATCCTTTGTCCATTGTCGGCTTCCCTCATAGCAGACGTAGCACATGCCATATAATCTTTTACCTCATAAAGTTCGAGAAGCAGTTTAAATGCTTGAAGAAGCTTCATGAATTTTTGCTCACTTTCAGCAGAAATAGTTCTTTTTGTAAAAGTGTCATGGCCAAGTCTTAAAGGAAACCTTATGTATTCGAGCTTTTTAAAGATGATTTCCTCCTGGTATTGTAAGACACTTGAAAGTTGGAATCGGATGGCATTAGATCCTATATCAATTGCGGCTAGTTTCAAAATGTAGATTATGTTGGTTCAAATCTACTACCAAAGAAAGTATATTTTTAAAGGAAATTGAAATTCTCAGGAAACTTCTTTGTAGTATATTGGCTATTAGCAGTTAGCTTTCAGCCATCAGTACGTTTTTCCAAGAATTCAGTCCTTTTCTTCAAATAAATTGGTTAAGGGCTAAAGCCCAGAATATTTTGAGTTTTATTATTTACCCTGATCTGAAAGATGGAGCTATTTCGGGCATAAGCTAATGAGATGGCCATTCGACATTCACAGTTTAAAATTCAGCCTTCTTTGTTTCCATCAGGTTGACGAAATAAATTTTTTTTATTAATCAATAAGTGTTTACTTTGCACTCGCTTATCAAGAAAGACGGAGGGATTGGGCCCTTTGAAGTCTTAGCAACCTTCCCATAAGTTGGTGCTACTTCCCATCCTGATATAAATTCCATTATTTCAGGAAAAGATAAGGTTAGAGATTCCTCTATTCTTTCTGGATAAGCCAACAAATGAGTTACGATAAATGAGCAAAGGATATAAATCACTTGTTAAAATTTCGTCATTCGTCAGTTTTAATTCTACATTTTAAAACATGGATATTAAAGAAATACTAAAGGAAAGAATTCTTGTACTGGATGGAGCAATGGGAACCATGATCCAGCAGTATCAGCTTACAGAAGAAGATTATAGAGGAGAAAGGTTTAAAAATTACCCACTTCTGGTAAAAGGAAATAACGATTTGTTATCTCTTACTCAACCGCAGATTATCAAAGAAATACATGCTAAGTATTTCGAGGCTGGAGCGGACATTATTGAAACCAATACCTTTAGTGGAACATCCATTGCAATGGCAGACTATAAGATGGAAGAGCTGGTATATGAGCTTAATTATCAATCTGCCAAAATCGCCAAAGAAGTAGCCGAAGAATATACAAAGAAGGATCCGTCAAAACCGCGATTTGTAGCGGGAGCAATGGGGCCTACCAATAGAACCGCCTCTCTTTCCCCTGATGTGAATGATCCAGGGTACAGGGCTGTTACTTTTGACCAGCTTGTAGAAGCATATACAGAACAAGCAAAAGGTTTGATAGACGGTGGCGCCGACCTCCTTTTAATCGAAACCATATTTGATACTTTAAATGCCAAAGCAGCTCTTTTTGCTGTTGATCAATATTGTGAAAGCATAGGAAAGAAATTCCCGGTAATGGTATCGGGAACTATTACTGATGCAAGCGGTCGTACTTTATCAGGCCAGACTACTGAGGCGTTTTTATATTCCGTATCCCATATAGATTTATTAAGTATCGGACTGAACTGCGCACTAGGTGCCAAACAACTTCGACCCTATTTGCATGAATTGGCGGAAAAAGCGCCTTTTTATGTTAGCGCTTATCCCAACGCAGGTTTACCTAACGAAATGGGAGAATATGATGAAAGTCCGGAAGAAATGGCTGCGCAGATTAAAGATTTTCTTGACCATAACTTCATTAATGTAATAGGAGGTTGTTGCGGTACAACTCCAGCTCATATTTCTGCCATTGCAAAAACTGCGGCTAAATATAAACCAAGAAAAATTCCCCGACTGGAAAATTTAGCAAAGTATTCAGGATTAGAAGCCCTTACTGTTTTTAAGGAAAGCAATTTTATAAACATAGGAGAAAGGACCAATATCACAGGTTCGAAAGTATTTGCACGGCATATAAAGGCCGGCAACTATGAAGAAGCGCTTGTTATCGCCAGAAGTCAGGTGGAAGGCGGAGCACAGGTTATAGATGTTAACATGGACGAAGGGATGTTGGATTCTGAGGAAGCAATGACAAAATTCCTTAACCTTATTTCCTCGGAGCCGGATATTGCAAAGCTTCCTATAATGGTCGATTCCTCTAAATGGTCGGTAATTGAAGCTGGCCTGAAGTGTGTTCAAGGAAAAGGAATTGTTAACTCTATCAGCTTAAAAGAAGGCGAGGAGAAATTTATCGAAGTAGCCAAAAAGGTAAAGAGATATGGTGGTGCTGCGGTTGTAATGGCTTTTGATGAACAGGGACAGGCTGACAGCTATGAAAGAAGAATAGAGATCTGTAAAAGGGCTTATGATATTCTGGTTAATAAAGTTCACTTTAATCCCGTGGATATCATTTTTGATCCTAATATTCTTACGGTCGCTACAGGGATTGAAGAACACAACAATTACGCAGTAGATTATATCAGAGCTACGAAATGGATAAAGGAAAATCTGCCCGGAGCAAAAGTAAGCGGCGGAGTAAGCAACATTTCTTTTTCATTCAGGGGGAATAATGTGGTCAGGGAAGCCATGCACTCTGCTTTTCTGTTTCATGCGATCAAAGCAGGAATGGATATGGGTATAGTGAATGCGGGCATGATAGAGGTATACGAGGATATTCCGAAAGACCTGTTGGAAAGGGTAGAAGATGTATTGTTTAACAGAAGACCTGATGCCACAGAAAGGCTGGTGGATTTTGCTGAACGTGTAAAATCAAAAGGGAAAGAAATAGTGCGTGATGAGTCCTGGAGGAATGAGTCCCTTGAGAGCAGATTATCCCACGCTCTTGTAAAAGGAATAGTAGAGTATATAGATCAGGATACAGAAGAAGCTCGTCAAAAGTATGCTACAGGGCTGGAAATAATTGAAGGTCCTTTAATGGCTGGGATGAGTATAGTCGGAGATCTTTTTGGCGCTGGAAAAATGTTTTTGCCTCAAGTGGTGAAAAGTGCCAGGGTTATGAAAAAAGCCGTTGCCTATTTATTGCCATATATGGAAGAGGAGAAGAAAAAAATGGGAGACCTGAGTAAAAATTCAGGAAAGATTTTGATGGCTACCGTAAAGGGCGATGTCCATGACATTGGTAAAAACATTGTTGGGGTGGTTTTGGGGTGTAATAATTACCAGGTGATAGACTTAGGTGTGATGGTTCCTGCCGAAAAAATCCTTGAGACTGCAATTAAAGAAAATGTGGATATGATAGGAGTAAGTGGGTTGATCACTCCTTCTCTTGATGAAATGGTCTATGTGGCAAAAGAAATGGAGCGTCAAAATTTCAAGATTCCGTTGTTGATAGGAGGAGCGACAACTTCAAGAATTCATACCGCTGTTAAAATTGCGCCACATTACTCCGGAACAGTGGTCCATGTACTTGATGCATCAAGAAGTGTTCCTGTTGCCGGCAATCTGGTTAGCAAAGAAAACTATGAAAAGTATTCCTCTGAAATTAAGGAAGAATATGCAAAGCTGAGAGAGGATCACGCGAAAAAGAAGAAGGATAAAAATTATATTTCATATAAAGCGGCAAGAGAGAATAAGTTTAAGACAAATTGGAACAGCACTAAGATAACAAAGCCTGCTTTTTTAGGTACTAAAGTTTTTGATGCATATCCTTTAGAAGAAGTTGCAAAGTATATTGACTGGACACCATTCTTTCAGACTTGGGAGCTTTCAGGAAAATATCCAAGAATCCTTGAAGATGAAGTGGTAGGAGATGCAGCCAGAAAATTATTTAAGGATGCTCAGGACATGCTGCAAAAGATCATTAAAGAAAAACTACTAACCGCAAGAGGTATCATAGGATTTTATCCTGCTAATACAGTTAATGATGACGTAATAGAGGTATATGAATACAATACCAAAGAAGTAGTCACTGAATGTGATAAACATGGAGAACATAAAAATACGCTCTTTAATGAAGACAGAACTCAGATTAAAACGCTTTTCCATTCATTAAGGCAGCAAGGACAAAAGGCTGCAAGTCTTCCTAATCTTTCTTTGGCCGATTTTATTGCTCCTAAAGAAACCGGGGTACAAGATTATATAGGCGCTTTTGCTGCAACTGCAGGTATTGGTATTGAACCGTTAATTGCTATGTATGAGAAAGAGCATGACGACTACAACAGCATCATGATAAAGGCGCTGGCGGATAGGTTGGCAGAAGCGTTTACGGAATTGCTTCACGAAAAAGTCAGAAAAGAATTTTGGGGATATTCCACAGACGAAAGCCTGTCTAATGAAGAGTTGATAAAGGAAAAATATAGAGGAATCCGGCCTGCGCCAGGGTATCCTGCTTGTCCTGACCATACGGAGAAGACAACAATATTCAACTTAATGGAGGTAGAAAAATCCACTGGAATAAAATTAACAGAAAGCCTGGCTATGTATCCAACGGCAGCAGTAAGCGGTTGGTATTTTTCTCACCCCGATGCCAAATACTTTGGTTTAGGTAAAATTGAGAAAGACCAGGTAGAGGAATATGCTAAAAGAAAGGGTATGGATTTGAATATTGTGGAAAGATGGTTGGGACCTGTCTTAAATTATGATGCCTAAAAGCTGTCAACCACCAGCAGGAAAGTAATTGAAAAAATAATAAATTAGAAATATAATCTGAACAGTAAGAAGGCTAAAAGCCATTAGCTAATAGCTGAATGCTAATATCATGAAAATAACTGACCATATAAAAAACGCAAAAAAGACACTTTTTTCATTTGAAATTTTGCCTCCTTTAAAAGGAGAAGGTATTAAAAATTTGTTTGATGCCATTGAACCCTTAATGGAATTCCAACCTCCATTTATTGATGTTACTTATCATAGAGAGGAATATGTTTACAAAAAGCGGGAAAATGGATTGCTCGAGAAAATTTCTACCAGGAAAAGGCCAGGAACTGTTGGTATTTGTGCTGCCATAATTAATAAGTTTAAAGTAGATGCCGTTCCTCATATTATTTGTGGCGGTTTCACCGTAGAGGAAACTGAAAATGCACTTATAGACCTGGATTTCCTTGGAATAGATAATGTGCTCTTATTAAGAGGAGATGCCATAAAATCAGAGGGAAGCTTTGTCCCTGAACCCGGCGGTCATAAATTTAGCACCGACCTGATTCGTCAAGTTGTAAATATGAATCACGGCAAATACCTGGATGATGAGATGCAAAATCCTAATCCTACTGATTTTTGTATAGGCGTGGCGGGTTATCCTGAGAAGCATTTTGAAGCACCTAATCTCAAAACAGATCTTAAATACCTGAAATACAAGGTGGATATGGGAGCAGAATATATCGTTACCCAAATGTTCTTTGATAATCAGAAATATTTTGATTTTGTGAAAAAGTGTAAAGAGGTGGGTATTAATGTTCCTATTATACCTGGATTGAAGCCACTTACAACCAAAAAGCAAACAAGTATCTTACCTAGTATTTTTCATATTGATATTCCGGAAGATCTGGAAGAAGCAGTAGAAGGATGCAAAGATGACAAAGCCGTGCGAGAAGTAGGGGTAGAGTGGGCGATCAAACAATCCAAAGAGCTGTTGGATTTTGGAGTGCCTGTCTTACATTATTATTCAATGAGTAAATCCGCGGCAGTAAAAAAAATAGCTGAAGCTTTATTTTAGATAAGTTAACGGTAAGAAACAGAAATTCTTTGGGAACTTAAGTCAGTTTGCACAAAATACCTAATTTAGTGATGTAGAAGTAAATTCTCATCACTATTTTTTTATAAAACTGCTATGAAAATTATTGAATGTCCGCGGGATGCAATGCAGGGATTACTTGATTTTATTCCAACAGAGGATAAAGTAAAATACTTGAATGCTTTGATTCAGGTCGGCTTTCATACTATTGATTTCGGAAGCTTTGTTTCTCCAAAAGCCATACCTCAGATGAGCGATACGGCAAAAGTATTGAGTCAACTGAATTTAAAGAAGTCAAAATCCAAATTGCTGGCTATTATAGCCAATTTAAGAGGGGCAACGGAAGCCTGTAGTTTTTCAGAAATTACTTATCTGGGTTATCCTCTTTCGGTTTCAGAAACTTTTCAAGAAAGAAATACAAATAAATCAATAGCTGCTTCTTTAATAGAATTAAAAGAAATACAAAAGCTTTGCATCAGTAACGGAAAGCAACTCGTGGTTTATCTTTCGATGGCTTTTGGCAATCCTTATGGAGATGAATACAATTTAACCATAATTGATTTCATGGTGCGGGAGTTAATAAAAATGAATATTAAAATTGTGTCAATTGCCGATACGATTGGTGCAGCCACACCGGAAAATGTTTATTTTTTATATAAGATTTTATCAGGGAAATTCCCTTTAATCGAGTTGGGGGTACATTTACACAGCACACCCGACTTTGCCAAAGAAAAAATTGATGCTGCTTACCGGGCCGGGTGCAGAAGATTTGATACTACCATCCGCGGATATGGCGGTTGTCCTTTTGCAAAGGACGAATTGGTTGGTAATATTGCCACTGAAGTTTTACTTTCTTTCATAGAACAACAACACATCATATTAGAATTAAATAAAGACAAATTTAAAAAGGCATTTGAATTAGCCGGCGAAATATTTCCTTTGTAGTCATGCGAGCAAAAAATATAGAAGTAGACATATTTATTCCATGTTTTATAGATCAGGTTTCTCCTGAAATAGGCTTTAATATGGTTAAGGTTTTGGAAAAAGTAGGCTGCAAAGTCAATTATAACATGAACCAAACCTGTTGTGGACAACCTGCCTATAATGCCGGTTATTTTGACGATGCAAAGGAAGTCGCTGTAAAATTTCTGGGTGACTTTCCCAATGAAAACCATTATGTAGTTACTCCTTCAGCATCTTGTTGTGGTATGGTTCGTAACGGGTATCAATCTCTGTTTGCCGAGTCCAGATTTAAAATTCCTTACCTGAAGCTTCAAAAAAATGTTTTCGAATTTTCTGAATTCCTGGTGAATGTATTGGGAATAGAGAAAATTGAGGGGGCACAGTTCGATGGAGCAATTACTTACCATGATGCCTGCAGCGCTTTAAGAGAATGTAAAATATTTGAAGCCCCCAGAAAACTTTTAAAGAATGTGAAAGGATTAGAGCTGATAGAAATTCATGATAATGATGTTTGCTGTGGTTTTGGAGGGACATTCGCTGTTAAGTTTGAACCCATTTCGATCGGAATGGTCCAACAGAAAGTTGACAATGCCCTGGCAACTGGGGCTCAATACCTTGTTTCCACTGATTATTCCTGTTTAATGCATATTGAGGCTTATATCAAGAAGAATAATATTCCTTTAAAAACTTTACATATTGCTGATGTGCTTGCAAGCGGCTGGTAAGGGATTTTAAAATGTTAATGTTGAATTATGAATTTTGAATGGCTGAGGTTATATAGTTCTTATATCTCCTTTTAACTTTAATTATTAATTCACATTTTATTCTATTTAAGTTTAAATTTTTTTCCCGGCAAGGCCTTTACGATACCTTGAAATTCCAGCGTTAATAACAATGAGGCTACTTTGTTTATGGGTAGTTGCGCCTTCCATGAAATCTCGTCAATCAGTAATTCATTGTTGACTTTTAAAAGTGTATAAATTTTTAACTCTTCGGGATTTAGGCCCAAGGGAGTACGTGAAGCGCTGGCTCTGATACCTGAAGAATCCTGGTCCCAATTCATGAATTCTATAAGATCCTGTGCAGAAGTGATCAGCTGGGCCTTGTTGTTTTTAATCAAATCATTACAACCTTCCGAAAACTTGTTGTTTACATTTCCCGGGACAGCAAAAACGTCTTTATTGTAACTATTGGCAATTTCAGCAGTAATAAGGGCTCCTCCACCTTTGGCTGCTTCTATAATTATTGTAGCATCAGCCATGCCAGCTACGATTCTATTTCTTGCCGGAAAATTTTGCCTGTCAGGTGTAGTATCAAGAGGAAATTCGGTAAGCAGCCCTCCGTTTGCCAACATTTGCAGTGCCGTATTCTTATGGGCAGCAGGATAAATAAGGTTGATCCCGGTACCCATCACGCCGATGGTAGGGATGTTGTTTTCAAGAGCGGCTTTATGAACATGATAATCAATTCCATAAGCTAATCCGCTAACGATTAATGGATTTATTTTTTTTAGCTCTGAAATAAACTGGTGAACAAAAGATTTACCATATTCTGTTGCATTTCTGGTGCCTACTATGCTTATAGTTTTTTTGTTATTTAGATCTGCATTGCCTCTATAATATAAAAGTACAGGGGCATCAGGGATTTGTTTGAGTCCTTCAGGATAGGATTTGTCTGTAAAAAAAAGAAGTTTTGCGCCATATTTATTTATTTGCTCCAACGCCTTTTCCGCAGCCTCTATGCTTTTATTTTGAATAATAGAATCGGCAATTTTTTCACCTATTCCAGGTATTTTCAGCAGTTTTACTTTATTTGATTTAAATACTGCCGAAGCGCTTCCACAGTAACTTATCAATAGCTTTATTAATACATCGCCAACTCCGGGAATCATTGTTAGCGCAAGTTCATAAACCTTTTCAGGGGAGTTGATAGCTATAGGATTTTGGGTGATTTGATTCACTGTATTTGTATTCATTAGAGAAAGAATAACAATAAAAAATAAGCTTTTAAAGGTAAAACTTTAAGCACATTAATTTAAAAGAGTGGGAGAAAATTTTATGGAAGCTGATTTTTTATCTCCTGAAGAAATCCTCTGAGCTTTTTAAGGGAGTCAACTACATCTAAAGTTTCAGATGTTTTATAGGTGTTGTTTTTGATTGCTTCTTTTGCTCCCTGAAGTGTGTAGCCTTTTTCTTTTACAAGTTGATATACAATCCTGATGTTGGAAATATCCGGTTTTGTAAATTGTCGGTTGCCTTTACTGTTTTTTCTCGGGTTTATGATATCAAATTCACTTTCCCAAAATCTTATTAAAGATGGAGCAACGCCAAATATATCGGCTACTTCACCAATAGTATAATATTTTTTCTCTATCAGGTTTTCCTTGTAGGGCACTTTTGCAGGGATTAGTTGGCATTTTAATAGAGTACGGAATTTCGACGCAAAAATTCTTCAACTATTTAAATAATTTGTTAAGTTTTTAGAAGAAATTTTTGAATCAGTCCAAATATAATGTTTACTTGTTGAAAATCAGACCAGGTATAAAAAATAAATTTTTAAAAAAGTATTGGGTAAATAAAAAAAGGCAGTGGTTAGACTGCCTTCTTAAATCTATAGTTGTAATGTGAATTAAGACAATGATTGGTTTTCAATTGAAGCCAGTTCAAGTATTTTTTCATATTCTTCGGCATTCAGGTCATTAAAGAAGAAGTGAACCGGATTGATTTTTGTTCCGTTGTGTATAATCTCATAATGTAGATGCGGACCAGTTGAAATTCCGGTATTTCCTACCTCGCCTATGCATTCTCCCCTTTTAACTTTTTGTCCGCGCTTCACCTTAAAGTTTTCCATGTGGGCGTATTTAGTAATATAACCAAAGCCATGGTCTATTTCGACTTCTTTTCCATATCCTCCGATACTTGATATAACTTTAATTACGACACCGTCTCCGGTGGCATAGATAGGCGTTCCTCTTGGCGCTGAAAAATCCGCACCTGTATGCATTTTCTTTACCTTATAAATAGGGTGTATCCTCCAGCCAAAACCTGAAGCTAATTTTTTTAATTCCTTATTTTCGATTGGCTGAATGGCAGGTATAGAAGCCAGCATCTTTGATTTGCTTTTGGCAAGTTTTATTATTGAGTCATAAGAAAGGGTTTGGATGTACATCTTTCTTCGGAGTTTAGCCAGTTTCTCAAATGAACTAACGATGAGGTCTTCTTTTTCTAAGCCTTTTTCAAATAGACTTTTGTATCTGTTTGTTCCTCCAATACCTCCTTCTCTTATACTTTCCGGCAATGGATTTGCTTCAAAAATCACCCTGTAAATATTATTATCTCTTTCTTCAAGGGAAGTGAGCATTTGTTGGGTTTCCTTGGATTCCTTTTCGAGCAGCTTATAATAAAAAAGTAACTCTTCGTTTTCCTTTCTCAAGGAAGCTTGTGCAGGGGTCTCAAAATATCTGGTGAAAACGGAAACAATCCCAATGGCTAAAATAAGGGTGATTACGATAAATCCCAGGAAATTAACGAATACATCAGACTTTTTCACGCGCACCCGTTCGTATTTACAGGTCACTGTATCAAAGTAATATTTTATTTTTGCCATCTATATTTCTGTTATATTTTGTTTTATTTTTGCCACCTGATCAGGCAAGTTTTTAATTTTAATTTCATAAGCTGGTTTAAAATAGGATTTAATAGTGGTAAATTATAAATTTATTTTGAAAACTCAGCTTAGGTTCAGGTTCAATCTCCTTTTAAATCTTACACATATTCAATGAAGTCCGAATTAGTACGCAAAAGTTTTTTAGATTTTTTCGCTTCCAAACAGCATACAATAGTCAAATCTGCTCCGATAGTTGTGAAGAATGATCCCACTTTGATGTTTACCAATGCTGGTATGAATCAATTTAAAGATCTTTTTCTTGGGAACAAACCTATTGTGTATTCCCGGATTGCAGATACACAAAAATGCCTGCGTGTTTCAGGAAAGCATAATGATCTTGAGGAGGTGGGCATTGACACTTATCATCATACCATGTTTGAAATGTTGGGCAACTGGTCCTTTGGTGATTATTTTAAGAAGGATGCCATAGAATGGGCTTGGGAGCTACTTACTGAAGTTTATAAATTGCCAAAAGAAAAACTTTACGTAACTGTTTTTGGCGGAGATAAAAGCGAGAATCTGGATGTAGATGATGAAGCTTTTGGTTTCTGGAAGAAAATTATAGCAGAAGATCGAATATTGTATGGATCAAAAAAGGACAATTTCTGGGAAATGGGTGACACTGGTCCGTGTGGCCCGTGTACTGAAATCCACGTGGACCTTCGGTCAGAAAAGGAAATAGCAGAAATTCCTGGAAAAGACCTCGTGAATAATGACCATCCCCAGGTGATAGAGATCTGGAACCTGGTTTTTATACAATACAATCGCTTGATGAACGGCTCTTTAG
>DASPJL010000034.1:0-43890 GCA_035628645.1 Cytophagales bacterium
TGAACCGTCAGTAGGAGAGTATCAGGTAGAATACCTGAATAAATTAATGGTGAGGTTGATCAATAAATATTTGGAATAGAAAACGTATAGTTTGCCTGTATTATTTTAATTTAATGAGTGTATCATATTTATGATAAATCCGCTCATTGTCTTGAGTAATGCTAAGCAATACCATTCTTTCGGAATTCATAAAGGATACTTTGGTTCTATCTGCACAGGAAATGTCCAGATACTCCCCATCTTCTAATTTCCATTTGCATTTTAAATTGAATTGAGAGATATAGGCATCGCCGTTTTCTCTTAAATCATAAATGACATTAGGATAGTAGGCCCAGGTATCCCACAAAGTATCTTTTTTAGAGCGGTCAAAGGCAATATCCCTGTAGTTTCCATGGTCCCATGAACCTACGAAATCATCTCTGTTAAATTTGGTTTTGGGAGGTACATCTTCTTTTGAGCAGGAAATTATTCCAATTGCAACGATACCAGCCAGAAGATTGTAAATAGAAGCCATGGGCTAATGCCGACAAAAATTATTGTATGAATGCTCTCTTCTTTTTAACAAATAATCGATGATTGTTATACGTAATGGCTTTTATAAAGTGTGCTTTGTCGGATGAAGAATAAAACTGAAATTATGTCTTTATTTCATCTGTTCTTCAATAAGGTTCCTTTCCAATCTCCTTTGCTCCAGCAGTTTTAAATACTCTTCTGCCAAATTATTCTTGTAGGTGTTTTTTGCCTTTTTACACCAAAATAAGGCTTGATCCAGATCTCCGAAAACTTCATAACATAACGCCAAATTGTAGGCGGCCCTGCCTGATTTTTTTCTATTGGATTCTTTTTCGATTTTATGCCATAAGTCGGAGGCGCCTTTCCAGTCGCCAACAGTAGCCATACGAGCAGCCATTTTCATTACAGAATTTTTTGGTCGTTTGTAATAAGACCTGTTCACCCAAATGTAGGACGGAACAATCCTCTTAGCATAGAGTTTTCCTGTAAAATAACTCGTTTCGTTCGCACTGTGCTTATAGTTAAAGTAATTCACTTCCCGGTTGTAGGTATGGGTGTAGGTTAACTGGTCATAAATGGCGTCCTTTCTACCATCGTAAAATCTGAATCCTACTTTGACCATTACTGTCGAGGGTATTTCGTCATTTACTGTTGTCGCTGTTTCAATCGTTTTTCCAATTGCTTTAACGACCCCATATTTAATTCCGGTTTCTACTATATTAACTGCCTTTTGAGCAGTATGAACCGCGGTATTGTAAGCGAAGCTTTCCAAGGCAATTACACCATCTGTATTGTATTCTTTACATATTTTAGCTATAGTATCAGCTGGGAGGGGAGCAGGTAAAGTTCCTCCTAATTGCGCCCCCTCCAACCTTAAACCGGACATCGTAGCTTCCAGCCTGGAAGATTCATTTATCGTATGAATAAGCCCTGAAATTGCCTGTTGCGCTTCGGATTGATTTCTGTTTACATCCTCACCTACAATTACGCCTGTTACCATTTTCTCCACAGGATTTGGGGGTAATGAACGATCAACGATTGCCACGGATTTAATGTGTGAGGGAATGGTTATTTTTGCAGGTTCCATAACCCTTACCGATAGGTAATTCAACTTGCTGCAACTCACCGATCCTATTAAAATAAAAAGGAGGAGGAATACAAACTGGAGATTTATCTTTGGCAAATTCATTTTAGAGAATGCTTTAATTAAAGAGTCAAACAAATTGGGTTAAAGTATTCGCGTTTAATTAAATGCAAATTGCCTATTTGAGGAACTTAAAAAATACCATTTATCGTGAAGACCGTACAAGGGTAATAAAATAAAAACCGAAGAGATGCTTCTGGCCTTTATATTATAAACTTTATTTGAATTAAATTCCTGAATAATAGTAGAACCATTAAGGCAAGGGATGTCTTTGGAAAAAAGCCCAGATTATATCGTCGTTTGAAAAGGCTTTAGAAACCTCATCATCGGCTAATTTACTACCCTGGTTTCCTCCGGGCCAGGTATGTCCTCCATCTTCGGTAAAGTAAAGCAGTACTTCGAAATTAGCATCTGTACAGTTCTCCCATTTGTAAACGGAATACAGTGGAAAAGTATTAACTGTTTGCTTGCCTGAGGTACAGCCGGCATAGGAGGCCACCACATTTAAAGTGGAATCTAAAGGTGGATTATAATGATCGGATATACCCTCGCCGTAACCTCCGTTGACAGGAATATTTTTATCCAGTTTAGAGTGAATATGAATAGCAGGAACATTTCTGGACGGATCATACACCTCTTTTATTTGTAAACTTCCTGCATTGGGAGCTATAGCTGCAATTCGTGAGGATAATTCATCGGCAATTCTGTAGCACATCATTGCGCCATTTGAATGACCGGTTGCATAAATCTTTTTGGGATTTACTCTATATCGGGTTGAAAGATCATCTACAAGCGCTGAGATAAAGCCGATGTCATCCGCTGTATTTTTACCGCAGCAATGCCCTACGTTCCAGGTATTTACTTTTAGTAAGCCCTCGGTTTCAGATCCATCAGGGTATACTACAATAAAATTTTCTTTATCTGCTTTTTCACTTAGCATTGAAGCTTTTTCAAATTGAGCCCCGCTTCCTCCTCCTCCATGCAAGGCAATTACCAGCGGTAGCGGCTGATCGCCGTCATTGTATGTTGGCGGAAGATGTATAAGATATGTCCTTTTGATTCCATCATGGGTTAATGAACCATATTCTGACCCCTCCATTGGTTTAACATTGTTTTCCCTAAAACATCCGGATAAAAAAAGGAGAATAAAAAGCAAGGAGGGTAGTATTATTTGTAATGAAATAAGGTGTCTTGCGCTCTTCATTTAATGGTGATTTTTACGCATTATAGAAGTATTTTACTTAAAGTTAAATAGTTAGTGATTTTTTTATTTTAATGTTTTAAGGGGGAAAGGATGGAACTGGCTATCCTAAGTTGAGAAAGTTTGAGGAGGGAATATTACCTATAGATTTAAAGCTTCATGTTTGTCCTACATTGAACTGTTTTGACACCTTTGTTTATTCTTCCCACTTCCGGCGAGACTGGCTAGATCATCATTAAACGTTGAAGGTACATTTTATTTAAAGAGTGCATGTATTAAAACCCGGGCCAGACTTAATTAATATTCAAATAACTTCTATCTTGAAATATTTTTTGAAGAATTAAGAAATGTACAGAAACCGCATTACATATATGGTGCCTCCGCTAAATAAATTTTCAATAATTCTATCCGGCATCTGTCTTTTTACAATGTCTTCAGTTTTTAATTCTCTTGCGCAGGAAATCAAACAGGATTCTATAAAAACGATTCCACTCGAAGAAGTAGTTGTTAAAGCAAGCAGATCGGAAACAAGGATTGGAGATATGCCATCTTCTATACAGGTTATTTCATCAAAACAAATTCAAGGAGCACAAGCTACGCTTTCGCTTGAAGAATCATTAAGAAACGTGCCAGGAGTTTTTGTGAGCAACAGGTTTAATTTTTCTCAGGGAGATAGAATTTCAATACGGGGAATAGGTACCCGCTCGCAGTTTGGCGTAAGGGGTATTAAAATAATTTATGACGGCATTCCACTCACTTTCCCGGATGGTCTCACCCAAATTAATAATATTGATCTGGCTTCGCTGGGGAAAATTGAAGTGTTAAAAGGGGCAAGTTCAGTGCTTTACGGCAACTCTTCCGGTGGGATAATTTATCTCACATCTGAAGCAGCCCCCGAAGAAAAATTGGTCATTACTCCTTCTTACCTTCTGGGTTCTTTCGGACTGCAAAAGGCCCAGGTAAAGGCAAGCGGAACAATTGGAAAATTTAATTACCTGATCAATACAAACAGAACTTATTCAGACGGTTTCAGGGATTTCTCCACAAGCCTTATATACAATTTTAACAGTAATTTCAACTACAGTATTAATGAGCGTTCTTCCCTTTCCATGGTTATAAATGGAAATGATTCTCCCTATTTGTTAAATCCAAGTTCGCTGGATAAAAAGACAGCCAAAGAG
Source organism: Cytophagales bacterium (assembly GCA_035628645.1). Taxonomy (GTDB): domain Bacteria; phylum Bacteroidota; class Bacteroidia; order Cytophagales; family Cyclobacteriaceae; genus DASPJL01. The sequence goes on from DASPJL010000034.1 coordinate 4,040, forward strand.
GATCCTTCGTCTAGTCGTCAGTTTAATAAGCTCCAGGGAGCCGGAAAAAAAACCAGACAACTTCAGGCAGGGCTGGGTTACCAGCTAAAAATTAAGAATAACCAGTCTTTGGAAGTGACAGGATTCGGTGTAGTGAGGGATCTTTTTAACCCTATTCCAGGAAGGATAATTGACTTGGAACGACAATCAGGTGGACTTAGAACCACTTACAATAAAAATTTTATACTGAATGAATTAAACATTGGTATAAAAGCAGGTTATGACCTCGAATACCAGGTGGACGAAAGAACAGAGTCTGAAAACCAGGGAATCACGGAAGAAATGCTGGGTACTTTGAAAAAGGAAGACATTTTAAAGAAGGTGCAAAAGGGGCCAGCGCTTTTGGCTCAAAAAGAGTCTATTATGGGAAATGGCGTTTTTGCCAAATTAGATATTAATATTCAAAAACTTGCCCTTACGGCTGGTGCACGGTTAGACAATTATTCCTTTAGAGTCTCCGATCAGTTTATGGAAGATGGCGCAGATAACTCAGGAAGCAAAAGTTTTCAACAAATAAATCCTGCTGTCGGCTTTGTTTATCATTTTTCACGTGTCTTTAATTTGTTTTCAAATTATTCATCTTCTTTTCAGACGCCTTCAGCCAATGAATTTGGGAATTTACCTACCGGCGTAGGCGGGTTTAACGAAGATTTAAAGCCTGAAACCATCAAAAGCTTTGAAGCAGGGATCAGAGGGAAGTTGTTTAAGAATGTCTTTTCCTATGAGGCTTCTGCTTTTTACATGAATATTCACAATCAACTGATTGGTTATCAAACTGCAAACGTGAACAGTGACGAGGTTTATTACAGAAACTCCGGCAAAACAAGGAACGTGGGTTTCGAAACATTTTTTTCCTTTAGCCCTCAAAGTTTTTGGGGTATTGATATAAGTTATGCCTTTAACGATTTTAGGTTTGTAGATTATTCTTTGCAAACAGAAGGCGGAGATTATCAATTGAAAGGCAATAAGGTTCCGGGTGTTCCTCAGGATAGATTTTTTACAGCCATTAAATTTTACCCAGTGAAAGGACTGACGGCAGAAATCAACTTTCAACAAGTAGGAAAATATTTCACCAATGATTTTAATGGCCCTGAAAAGGAAGGAGATTTAAAGGACTTTATTAACAAAAGCTACACCCAGCTTGACTTTCGAATGGTTTATCAACATCAATTTGGGAAAATATTTCCTAAAATATATGGCGGGATAAATAATATCTTAGATCAACGCTATAATGGAAGTATTGTCCCTAATGCCGCTGGTAATCGTTTTTTTGAACCTGCTCCCGGAATCAACTGGTATATGGGCATAAGCATACCTATAATAGTCGTTGATTGAATGGAATTATAAATGTTTGATATTAAATTTTAAATGATAGGGGAGATCCGGTAAATTGTGGCCGTTTCTAAGCTTTTTTAAACCATTAATTATCTGTAATAGTATTATCATATATAAAAACCACTCGAAATGAATAAACAATTTTATTACGCGCTTTTTTACTTAATAGGAATATCCGCCTTCTTTTCGTGCCAGCCTTCTGAGAAGGAGGCAGATTCAGGAAATCAACCAGATACCGCTAAGTTTGAATTCACTGTAGAAAAACTTTATGATGGATTTATTAGCCCATGGGGAATGGCCTGGCTTCCGGATGGAAGGATGCTGGTCACAGAAAAATCAGGAGAAATTCTGGTTTTTAAAGACGATAAATTTACAGGAGAAAAACTATCGGGAGTTCCTAAAGTATCTTCTGATGGGCAGGGAGGTTTGTTGGATATTAAGCTACATCCTGATCATAAAACAAACGGATGGATCTACATTTCTTATTCAAAACCTGTAGAGGGAGGATCTACCACAGCCATTGCCAGGTTTAAACTTCAGGGAAATCAGATTACTGATCTCCAGGATTTATTTGAGGCCAAGCCTTTTATCGATGCCAATTACCATTATGGAAGCAGGATTGTTTTTGATAAGGACAACTTTCTTTTCTTTAGTTCTGGAGAAAGAGGCACACAACCTAAAGTGCAGGAACTTAATAATGACCATGGCAAAATTCACCGGATTTATGATGATGGCCGGGCGCCAGAAGATAACCCTTTTGTAGGGCAAAAAGATGCCAAACCTACCATCTGGACTTATGGTCACAGAAACCCCCAAGGGATGGCATACGATGCAGAAAATAATAGAGTTTGGGCAATTGAACACGGTCCAAGAGGAGGAGATGAGCTTAATTTAATTGAAAAGGGAAAAAACTATGGCTGGCCAAAAACATCCTATGGAATAAATTATGATAGTACGATTCTTACCGAGTTTCAGGAAATGGAAGGTGTAGAAAATCCTGTCAGGTATTGGGTTCCTTCTATAGCTCCATGTGGTATGATGATCGTAACCAGTGACAAATACCCTACATGGAAAGGGAATTTGCTTGCCGGAGCGCTTGCACACCGACACATTACCAGAATTCAGCTTGATGGGACCAAATATGTTAAGGAAGAAAAGTTATTACAGGACTCCGCGCGTTTTCGAGACGTAGCCGAAAGTCCGGATGGATATATCTATGCCATAACCGAGGGGCCTGGAATGCTGCTGAAATTAGTTCCTAAAGAAACTAAAGAATAGTTTTTGGGTCTGAATTGGTTGGATGGGATTTAGGGATCTCGTGGGATTGAGTTGAAAGGATTAATTTACCTTACTCCTTACGACCTTCTAAAAGGGATGTCGATAGTTATCAATTGACAGTGAAATAAAAAATGCATTAAGTAAGAACGGTTTCTACTTAATGCATTTTTTATTTTAAATCATTATTGCAGTCCTGGGTTATTTTTATTCCCATCACAGCTAATTCCCAGTCTAATTTTTTAACGGAGCACCTACAGGAATTGCGCAATCATGACCTGGCTGCCCGTGAGCCGGATTAAACCTCACTGCCAATGGTTTTGCGGCAGGAGCGACTGGTGTCGTTTCAGTTCTGAGTGGTCCCATATCAGGCGCTGTAGGTATTGCTTGCGTTGGTTGAGCTACTGCAGCATTTAAAGGTTGACCTACCGGAATATCGCATCTGTGTCCAGGTTGCCCGTGTGCAGGATTAAGAGTAACTCCTGATGCTGCTTGAGGCGCCGGCGTTGCAATAGTATTGGTGTCTGAAGGCTGAGCCACTGCAGGACTTGACTGAGCAGGAGTTGACGAAGCAGGTGCTACAGATGAATTTTCAACAGGGGTTTCTACCGATTTGTCTTTTGAACCTTGAGAGCAACTAAAGAATAAGAATAATGAAGCCGATATAACTAGTCGTAAGGTAGTTTTCATTTTGAGGTTTATTGTTTTTTAATACCTTGAATATTGAATTTAAGTTCTATTCCTTCCAACACCATCTTGACTTAAGTAGTTCTGATAACTGCTGAAATAAGTACCAAATTGATCAGTATAATTGAATTATAAAAGGACATGTATGATTTGCTGATAAGTAATAAATTTTACTATTAGAAGATTATCTAAAATCTCGTGCCGATACTTTCTTTTTCAGATCCACAGAAAATGTCCGGGATAAAAACAGTGACTTTATTCTAACATTGCCTTTTAGAGCCACAACACCACTTCCTTTCAAAACCAGTGACGGCAATATATTTATAACTTGGTGCATATCTGGAACAAAGGTGAGCTGATAGGACCTATCCGAATTCCCTTTTAAGACTATTTTTTTCCCTGCTTCAATCCGGCCAAGATTGGTATTGTTTACAAATGCATTAAGATCATATTTTTTTACTTTGATCGGGTAATTGTTCGGATTTGCTACCCGTAGATTTACAATCAGTTTTCCCGATAAAATATCATTATTAGCAGGTTCTATGGATTGTATTTCTTTAATCTGGACAGGCTTGTAAGTAATGCAGCCATTCAGCGTGAATCCAAAAAATAAAATTATTGAGAGATAGAGAGGTATAAATGTTTTATTTTGCATTTTTTTTATATTTTTAAAACGTAAAGCTAAGGCATAACTATAGCTATTGCGTTTATATTACCATTCATTATTAATATTCATGATTTTTTTAAGTAGGCATCTTGTATGCTAATGGGCAAACTGTTGGGTTTTTTTAAATCCGGGAAAAGCTTAAAATATTTACCTGTTTGAGAGGAATAGAGAGAAAAGTAATCTGGTAAGAAATGATTTGCATTTGAAATAAGATAGCTGATTTTGGGTGCAAGTGTGTAAGCGAAAAAGGAGGAGGGCAGTTGATTAGCCAAATGAATTTTGATTTGTACTATTGGAATACATATATGGATAAAAATCTTAATCATTTTGACAGAGCACTAATTGAAATGAAAATTAGGGACTTTCTGGAAAAAGAGGATATTGACGAAAATAAACCAGATTATAATAACCTGTACCTGAAAGACTTTCTTAAGGATGTGCTCGCCTTAAATGAAAGGGTAAAAACAAAGGAAAAATGGTTTTTGGATGCTCAGAGGATAGCTAAAATCGGGAGGTGGGAATATGATTTGACAACAAATACGATTTTCTGGTCCGATGAAGTTTTTAAAACCTTTGGGATGGAGCCGGGAAGTAAGGTCCCTAGTCTGGAAGAATACCTTCAGAAAATTTATTTTGAAGATAAGGAGAAGTTAGAACTGGCAATAAAAGAAGCTATTGAAGATGGAAAACCTTATGAGTTGGAAATCAGACATGTTATGCCAGATAAAAGCGTTCAGTGGGTGTTGGTAATCGGTAGTCCTGTATTTGATGAAAGTAACCAGATAATCAAACTGTTGGGAATCACTTACGATTTAAACGATCGCAAAAAAGGAGAAAATGCTTTACGGGCAAGTGAACAATTTTTCAAGGCATTGATTAATAATTCAACAGACTATGTCCAAACTGTCAATGTCCGGGGAGAGATAACTTATCAAAGTCCAACATTTGAAAGGCTCACAGGTTATCCAACAAAGGAAAGGAAGGGCAAAAGTGTGCTGGAACTTGTTCATCCGGAAGATAGACCATCGGCTCAACATTTTTTGGATAGCGTGGTTTCTGAACCTGGAATATCAAAAACGCTCGAAATGAGGTTGATAAGAAAGGATGCAGGTGTAATATGGATTGAATCTACGCTTTCTAACCTGTTAAATGAGCCGTGCGTTAATGCGATAGTCGTGAATACAAGAGAAATTACGGATAGAAAAACTGACGAAGAAAAACTCAAACAACAAAACGACGAACTAAGAAAAATCAATGAGGAGTTGGATAGCTTTGTTTATAGAGCCTCCCACGATCTTCGGGCGCCCCTGGTATCTCTTTTGGGCTTGATCAATGTCACGAAAGACGAGAATGATGAAGAAGTAAAGCAGAAATACTTTGGCCTCATGCAGAAAAGCGTAGCGAAGCTTGACTTATTCATTAAAAATATTATTGATTATTCAAGAAACTCCAGGCTGGACGTTTCCATCAATCCCGTCAACTTTAAAGAAATTCTTACGGAGATCTTTGATGAGTTAAAATACACCTCGGGAAGTCAGGAGGTAACAAAGCAAATTCAGATAGAAGGCGACCACCATTTTTTTACAGATATTTTCAGGTTGAAAATTATTTTTAACAACATAATATCCAATGCCATCCGATACAGAAACCCAAAAGTCGCTTCCTATATTCACATTAATATTAAAATGGATAAGGAAAAAGCGGTCATAGTATTTAAGGATAATGGGGTAGGGATCGAAAAAGAATACCTGGACAAAATATTCAACATGTTTTTCAGGGCATCAGACCAAAATGTAGGCTCAGGACTAGGATTGTATATTGTAAAACAAGCAATCATAACCTTAAAGGGGACTATAAAAGTAGAATCTGAGTATGGAAAAGGCACAACTTTTATATTGGAAATTCCAGGGAGTGAGAAATGATTAAAAGGCCTCCGATTGGATGGATTTAGGGATAAGCCCCTCCGGAAGCTCATTTCTCAGCTAATAGACTTCCCAAAATAGAAGTCCTATAGCGACAACTGTCCACCTTAAAATAATACCAAATATACCTACACCGAACCTAGAGCGAACCTAGAGCGAACCTACAGCGAAGGAACAAACTGCTAGGAAAGCGGCTTAAAAATTGGAATAATACAAAAACGCTGTTTTTATCGGAAGAAAAAACTGAAAACTCAGGCTGTCTCGCTTCTATCAATTTTTCAATTTGCCTCGCCAACTTTTCGATTGATCAGGAATTAGCTGAGTCTGCTTTTTAAGCAAAAAAAAATACCAGAGAAAAGTCCTCTGGTATTCTGATAATATTTCGGATATTTTCTTTTAGAATCTAAACCCAATTTTCATAAAAACTTGAGAAAAGAAAGAAAAAGTATGGGTATCCGCTTGTAAAGTCTCCAATCCGGGACCTGGAATCTTATTACTGTATGCATAAACGTAGGATACAGGTTTCAATTCAAATCCAAAATAAAGTCCTTCAAGTAAATAATAATCTACTCCTGTAACAGCTTGAGCTCCGAATCCAATTGTTTCTACATGTCTGTGTCCGACATCAACGATTTCGAAGTCGTCTCCTTCCAAACTGTAAATGATTGTTGGATCATACATCGTTCTCCTGGCATAGTAAAAAGGGATAGTTAATCCTGCATAAGGAAACAGTCTGCTGTATTTGCTGGCAAAATGATATTCACCACCCAGATTGATATTTATGTCGGACCTGTTATCATTTTTTACTGCCTCGTAAGCCGGGATCCAAGCACTGTTAGGTGCATTTGCATCAATTACTCCGGGAGTATTGGCCCTGGCAGGAGTGTTACGAAGGATAGCGCCACCGCTTAATTTAAGGGCGATGTTATCCATTAAGAAGTATCTAACTTCCGCACCTACAATGTTACTAATGGAATTGTCATTAGTTTCAGTTGTATTAAGGTAAGGGGCAGCACCTGGAACAGTCCAGCTAGCACCGGCTACCGGAGTCATTTCTGCAGCGGTTACATTAAGGAAGTTACCACGTCCAAAAAGAATAGCTCCGGAAAAATCACCAGCCACAGGCGCGTAACCTGCTGCCTTTCCGCTTCCCTCACTTGGTGTGCCGGCATCCTGGGCATAACTATACCCGAATACACCGCACAGCATCATCATTAAAATTGTGTATTTTTTCATGCTCTATATCTTCTTTAGAATTTTATTAAAACTTTTTTGATGTTTTAAAGTACAGGGAATACAATGCACTCCCTGTAGCTTTTAAATCCTAAAGAGATTATCCTGCAAGTGCAGCATCTAATAAAGCCTTCCATTTAGTAACAAGCGCTTCTTGAGCAGCAATTTCAGCATTAAGCTTGGCAAGTTCAGCTTCTAAAGCAGCAACTTCTTTTTCCTGATCTGCCATGTTTATAGACTCATTAGCAATATCCTCTTCTATGCCTTGGATTGCATCTTTTGTATCAGCAATATCTTCCTTCATATCTGCAATTTCGTCATTGATTTCATCAAGATAATATTCGATAATATCAACAACATCACTCAGATTATTCATCATAGCATCATTCACATTATATTCATCCCAAATGTCATTTGAAGCGGTAGCTTTAACATTTACATCAATTTTATAAGCTTCTAAGTTAGCAACTGCGTCATTGTAAGCTGCTAAACCGGCTGCAATTTCAGCTTCTTTAGCTGTTTTTTGAACAGTAAGATCAGAAATATCAGTGATTTTGTCACTCAAATCATCGTTAAGATTGTCAATCCAGCTTTGTTGGTTATCAACATTATTTTGAGCATTAGTAACCTGATTTATAGCAGTAGTTCTGTCTCCATCAGCATCTAAATATTCGTTCCAGGCATCATTGTAGGCAGTTTGAGCTTCGTCTCTTGCAGTGGTTGCGTCAGTAACAGCAGCTTGAGTTTCCGGAGTTGAATTGGCTGCATCATTATTTAGAGCAATTGTAAGATTATTCTCAGCAACTAGATATGCATTCCATTTTGAATCACTGTCAGCTTTTTTAGTATTATAAATAGTTTCAAGAGGCGTTAAAGCAGCTTTTGAGTTTGTTAAAGAAGTGTTAAAAGAGGCAAGTGTAGCAGTTTCAACAACTATTTGTGCTTCTATGTCCGCTTTATCTTCATTAGCAGCAGTCAGGTTATCGCTGATACCTTTCAAGTCATCCTGATCATCTAGATATTCATCTATTGCATCTTCAGCGTCATCAACTTTATCTTGAGCGGCTGTTAATGCCTGATCAGCTTTTGTTCCTTCAACTTCTAATGCAATATTTTTATTTTCAAGGTCACCTAATTGTGTATTTAGGCTTTTTGCTTCTTCTATTGCAGAAGCAGGATCAGCAGCTACTGCTTCTAAAGAAGCTAAGGCAGCTTGTTGCGCTACTAAATTAGCGTTTTGTTTTGCCAAGTCGCCTTCCAGTATTTCTTTTTGTACTGTCCAAGGAGCGTTAGCTGAAGCAAGAATCATTTGTGCTTTTGCTAATTCGGCTTGTTTTTGAATTTGTTTGCCTGCAATACCATTTAATGTACCAGCAGCAGCAGTATACTCTGCCAAATATTCTTCAGCCTTTTCATTGTTTTTACCAGCTAAATAAACTTCTAAAGCAAGAACTGCTTGTTCAAATGCTAATTCTTGAGTCTTTAAATTAGCTTCTGCTGCTTTTACCTGTACATTAACATTTGCCAGGTTTGCAAGAAGATTTGCTTCAGACGCCTGAAGATTTATCGCATTTAATGAAGCTTGGTATTCATTTTGAATAACTTCTCTTTGAGCTCTTGCAGCTTCAAGGTCAGCTTTTGCTTGTAGATAAGCAACCTGAGTCTCTCTAAGTTGCTTTACTTCCGGGGATACTTCATTGTCTACACATGAAGTCATTGACACAGAGGCAGCTAAAAAAACAGCCGCCAGGGCTTTGTTAAAATGTTTCATCTCTTCGTATTTTGTTTAAAAATTGTATGTCACAAAGGTTAAAAAAATATTCAAACGAAAAATAGGGAGGTAATAAAGGGCGGGCTAAAAATCAGGATTATATAAATAGGTTAATGTAATCAGAACGATATTAAATACAATTTTTCCATAGAAATTTATAAAATCGCCAACTTTCATTTATGGTCGTTTTCATTGTTCATCGTCGTTTTTCTTCGTTTTATAATTGTATTTATCTTATTTGTAAAATAAACTAAATAAGATTTTGTGCTTTTGATGAATTGGATGAGATGTAATAAAAGGTCATTTTTTTCTTCCTATTTTTTGGTTAATTAAAAGAAGCAGTGTAAGAAATTGTAAAGTATCTTAAAGATTTTTGACGATAATTTTTTTTGCGTTTCGTATTGGGAATGAAAATGGTCAAAAATATCAGAAATCTTTACTCTTAGAAATTTCATAACCGGCAGATTATCAACAGTGGGCCTAAAAGCCCTAAAATGTCAATTGTTTGCTCTATTTATGCGTAAATAGCCAGGAGACTTTTATTGATAAATAAATAAAAAGCGCATGAAATGAATTGTAAAGAATGGTAATATACTTTAAGAATGTCCCAGCATGGGAGTCGAAAGGCATTAAAGGAATGCTAGGAAAGTTTACTACTTTATCTGGCAAAAATATTCGCAGACAAAGCATCAAAATGAAAGGTAAAAAAGCTTCAGATATAGGAATTGAAATTAAGCATTCAACAATGGAATTAAGCAAAGCAAACAATCTTTTAATATGGACTATAGGGCATTCCACAAAGGATTTTATTGAGTTCATCGATTTATTAAAGATCAATGACATTCAGATGCTGGTCGATGTCCGTAATTTTCCTGGGTCAAGAAGGTATCCTCATTATAATAAAGACTTTCTTGAAAACGCTTTGCCAGAGGCTGGCATAAGATATACGCATCTCAAAGCGCTGGGAGGGAGGAGAAAACCAAATCCCGGATCAATAAATGATGCATGGAGGAATGACGCCTTCAAGGGATATGCGGATTATATGGAAGGTGAAGCATTTCAGCATGCCATAACAGAACTTCAGCAAATTGCTTTATCAATGAATACAGTATATATGTGTTCGGAAGCGGTTTGGTGGCGCTGTCACCGTTCTCTTATTTCGGATTATCTGAAAGTCCGGGGATGGAAAGTGCTGCATATTTTAAGTCCTACAAAGGTGGAGGAACATCCTTATACTTCAGCAGCAAGGATTGTAAGTGGAGAATTAACTTATGGAAAGCTTGATTGAGATGAAGTGGGTTGGAAGATTTTGAACAAGTTCAGAAACAGGGTGTTAAACACGTGTGATACAATCCGTCAGAATATTTTTACCGATATCCAGAAAATAGTTTAAACCGGTGACATAAGGTTGTCACCCTGCCCGCTAATCTTTGCAAGAAACAATAATTCTAATTGTTAAGATTATGATAGAGGTTTTTAAAACAACCGTTAGAAAAAAAAGGGATGCCCGCAAAGTGATATCCCAATTAAAAATGATGTTGCCAAGCTCTTCTATTAATATTGACCTTCAGGATTGTGACAAGGTACTGAGAATTGAAACCTCCCAGCAGACGTTTGATGAACGTATAGTTTTTGAATTACTTACTCAGAATAAATTCCATTGCGAGATTTTGGACTGGTAAGGATAAGCGGGAAGTTAGAAGTTAGAAGCGGGAAGATGCAGCAGCGATGACATCCCCTTAATTTTTTGAGATTGATACAAACAAATTAGGGGATGTCATCGATAAATATCGTTTTTCCTACTTTCCTCTTTTCGCATCCAACTTCCATCTTTTTTAAATTTTTCCTTCAAATACTTGACTATAAGTTATTGGTTTAATTATATTTAATGACATTTGCTCAAATAGAAAGGATAGTTGATTTATTATATAGGAATGAGAGTTTAAAATTTTTCATTATAAGAAAATAATGGAGAAGAGATTTGAGTAAACAAAATGTCAATGGAAATCAAAAGTCAATTTGCTTCTGAAAGTAAAAAAGAAGAATATCTCAAAATTATTGCTGATTTTTCCATGTCTCTCATCGAACAAACTACCATTGATGAAGTGGTGTGGGACATTGCAAAAAACGTAAGCCTCGCGCTGGGATTTTATGACTGCATAATCTATTTGTACGATGAAAAGATGCAAGTGCTTGTTCAGAAAGCCGCCTTTGGTCCGAAAAATCAACTGCCATTCCAGATTAAAAATCCTATAATCCTTCCGTTAGGCGTCGGCATTGTTGGTTCAGTTGGAGAAAGTAAAGTGGCTGAAGTTGTGAACGACACTCGGCTTGACCCACGATATGTTGTTGATGATGAGTTCAGATTGTCTGAAATAACAGTTCCAATTGTGTTTGAAGGAAAGCTTTTGGGTATCATAGATTCTGAGCATCCTGATACAAGTTTTTTTACCAATGAACACCTTGAAATTCTTCAGATTATTGCTTCCATGTCCGCCAATAAGATTATTCAAGCCAATGTATTTGAGTCCCTTCAGTATCAGACGGAAAGATTAAAGATTTCGAACAATCGACTGCTTCAGTTTGCCTATATTGCTTCCCATGACCTGCGGTCGCCTGCATCAAATATTGTTACGCTTCTTTCTTTTCTTGATCTGTCAAAAGTGGGTACTGAAAATCTGTTGTTCCTGGAATACATCAAACATGCCTCGGAAAAACTCCTTGGAAACTTAAATCATCTGATTGAGATGGTGACTGATGAAACTAATCTGCTACAAAATAAGGAAAGAATTGAGGTGGATAAACTATTGGATGAGGTAAAGCAAAGCATCTGTAGAGAGATAGAAATTTCGCATGCGGTAATAAAATCAAACTTTAAGGTCGCAACAATTCAATATCCATCGGTGTATTTAAATAGTATTTTATTAAACCTTATTACCAATTCCATTAAATACAGGTCTCCAAAACGTGCACTGGTAATAGAGATAAAAACAGAAAGCATTGATGAGTTTGTGTGTTTGTCGGTAAAAGATAATGGGAAGGGGATTGATCTCAACAAGAATAAACTTAAGATTTTTGGAAGACTTGAACGATTTGATCCTGAATCGGAAGGGAAAGGGCTGGGACTTTATTTAATAAAGCTTCAGGTAGAAGCTTCAGGTGGAAAGATTGAAGTGGAAAGTGAAGTTGACGAAGGCGCGGTGTTTAAAGTATTTCTGCCTGCAAAGGTTTAAAAGCCTGTCTGAGCCTGAATTTTTAGAATTATTGAAATTTATGGAAATCTACGAAATTTGGAATGTGTCTCGTTGTCTCGTCCTAAAAAAAGTTTACAGATTTTACAATTAATAATGAATAGAGTTTACAATTAAAGCGACAATTCAACATTTATTTCATTTTAATCATCCGTATTGTTACTTCCAGACAAATTGTTTTATTTTGACCTGTTACTTAAACTTTAAATATATGCAATTGAAGTCGTTATCTATCGCCTTGATATTTGTTTTTATTGCTTATCAAGGTTATTCACAAACCTATGTTACCCAGGCTAAACCTTATAAGGAGGACAACTGGGGATACCTCAATAATAAAGGAGAATTTGTAATTGCTCCTCAGTACAGAAAGTGCTTTGAGTTTTCCGAAGATGGTTATGCACCTGTTTTGGAAGGTAAGTCGAAGCAATACCAGTTTATCAACTTAAAAGGGGAGAAGCTTAATACGGAAATTAGCGAGTTCAGACTTAAGGAAATGTTCGGTATGAACGTCCAGGGGTTCAATAGTGGAATGGTACCGGTTCGAATAGGTGAAAAATGGGGTTATATGAACACCGCAGGTAAAGAAGCTGTAAAAGCCAGCTATGACAAGGCAAATGAATTCCATGATGGATTTGCTTCAGCTCAAAAAGGCGGTGTAAATTATATTATTGATAAAACGGGCAAGGAAACAGAAGTAAGCGACCCTAAGGTACTTACTGTAAAAAACTTCTCGGAAGGGCTTGCACCTTTTGAATCAAAGGATAAAAAAGAAGGTTTCGTTGATGTAAATGGAAAAGTAGTGATAGAGCCACAATTTCAAAGCGTGGGTTATTTCTCAGATGGATTGGCCTGGGCAAAAACAGTAGATGAGAAAGTTGGTTTTCTCAATAAACAAGGAGAATGGGTTATCGAACCTCAATTTACAGCGGCAAAAAACTTTGATGCAAAGAGTGGGTTGGCAAGAGTGAAAGTAGCCGATAGCTGGCAATTTGTGGATAAAACGGGCAAAGTCATGACATTAAATGATGCAGAAAGCTTTGATGATTTTAAAGAAGGATTATGTTCAGGTAAAAAAGGCGGGAAAATCGGATTTTATGACAACACAGGCAAATGGGTAATTGAGCCTCAATTTGAGGGTGTACGTGATTTTAAAAACGGATTTGCCGCAGCCAAATCAGGTGGCAAATGGGGTATGATTGACAGGTCGGGAAAATGGGTGATCGAGCCAAATTATAGCGGAATCAAAGATATGGAGTTGGTAAAATAACCTTCGATTTTTTTAACTTTTGGAGGGTTATCAAACCCTCCAAAGGTTGATTAAATTTTTTTAAATCCTTCAGTTTAATTTAAAACTTATCACTTTCTATCGCTGCCAACAAATAAACGAGAGAAGCTGTACCATCCATAGTTGGCTCATTGGATGAATAATCGCTGAAATCATCATGATAGACAGCAAGCATTGACTGAAATGCTGCATATTCATCTGGTTCACTTAAAGTAACCCCACGCAAGCTGTTAAAAATATAACCGGAAACAGGACCGTCAACCAAACCTCCTGTAGTGGGGTAGTTATACAAATGAGTCAGAGAAGAATGAGGATCCACTGGAGAGTCCCCCTTTTCAGGAAGGCCGGAAATCATGGAAGTACCCCAGGGATTTACTCCTAAAAGCCAATCAATGGAAGCTTGTTCCAGTTCAAGGTAAGAATTGTCGCCACTCAGTTTCCGATAGAGATAACATTGAATGGCAAAAGAAGCGGTCAGGTTATTTGAACACCAGATAAAAGGAACACCACGATAAAAACCATTCTTATTTGCCTTTTGCCAAACCTTCTCAATGCCTTGCTTATAGTAAGAAATAAATTCAGCTCTTATTTTTTCATCTGCTGATTTTGCAATTTCATAATGACCAAAATTGTGGAATGGGTACCATTGATAGTGCCTGGCCGTATCAGCAGCAAGCCAGGGTGTAACGGTTTCTTTTCTGCCAAAATCCATAGCTTGATTTAAAAAATCATTATCGCCTGATTTCTGAAATAATACAGCCGCCGCAAGTTCCATATCATCCACCCAATTGTCTTCCTCATAGAAATAGGGCGCTTTATTTGGTGCCGTTTGCTGTACACCTGGCTTTTTCAATCCATAATTATAAGCGCTTACGGATTTTTCAGAAAAAGTCTTTGACAGGGAAGGATCAAGGTCTTTATAAACCAGAGAAGCCAATGCAAAAGCGCTTGAAAATTTTCCGGCAACTGAGGAAGTACCCGTTGCCCTGTTTTTATATTTTCCTAGTCCCTGTACTTCTCCGCTTGCAAAATAAACAGGCCTGCCATTCCCTTTTCCCCATCCATAATCTACAGAATCCATAGCAGGGAGTCTCATACCAGCATGATCTCTGTCGTCTGCAATTTGATTAAACAGCCATTCTTCTTTTGGATGCATTTTCAGCAACCATTGCAATCCCCATTCGGCTTCATCCAATACATCAGGCGTGTCCGACTTTCCATCCAATCCATTTTTTTTGTGGTTGTCTTCAAACACTGAGGGGAAATCTCTGTAAGCTGCAAGTAAATGATAAGTTGCATTTGCAGAAGTAGTGGAATATTGTAAATAATCGGTAGCATCATGCCATCCTCCTGTTGCGTCTACCCTTGTTCCATCATGCATTGGGCCGTAAATGGTATATCCATCCTTTAAGTGACAGGAATCTTTTAAGTACGGGTTGTACCCACATCTTTGTTGCCTCATGTATTGTAGGGCAAAGTCCGCTGTTCCGTTGTAAGCTGCATTATTTATCCTGAATACAGGAGATCTTATGCCTGCCGCTTCAATAAAATATTCACCCGGTTGGGTAATTTCTGAAAAGTTGAGCCGGCACACTTTGGTAAACGGGCCATAATTGCCGAAAGCAGCTACTGTTTTAAATGTTTTTATGCTTTTCCCTGACCTTGCATCCACTAATGACCACTTTTTTATTCCCGGATGATCATGTTTTTTTGTTGCAAAAACGGCTACTTTAGTTGCTGCTTGTTTGTAGCCCAATTGATTGATACGGATCCACGAATTTTCATCAGATTTTTGAAAACTAAATAAAAATATAAATGCAGAAAATGCTAAGTGAGTTATAGACTTCTTCATTTTTATAAATTAACAAGTAAATAGATTATCAGGTTTTTATTGTTCGGAAAATTCGAGACCAATATCAAACAATAAAAAAGACCAAGTATATATTTGGTCTTTTATTGTTTGTCAAATAGTAGTTTTTTCTCCTTATAATCTTATGATTAGGAGATTTTTTTTCCTTCGCGTTCAAGTAAAGCTTTTGTTGCCTTTATGCCCTCTGCCTCTGATAGTTTGCTTCCTTCATATTCAATACCTATGTGCCCTGTATATCCGGCAGCTTTTACTATTGGTAATAATTTTGAATAATCCGATTCAATGCAATTGCCATTCTCATCAAAGTCGTATGCTTTGGCGCTCACTCCTTTTGCATAAGGCATCATTTCTTCTACTCCTTTGTAGCGGTCGTATTCCTCAACACAAGTGGTTTTGCCATCAGGAGCAGTTTCACGCTTGATGCAGAAATTACCAAAATCCGGAAGAATACCGCAGTTTGACAAGCCTACATTTTTAATCACATTGGAAAGCCATTGGCCGTTAGAGGAGTAGCCTCCGTGATTTTCCACAATAATTCCGATATTGGATTTTTGTGCAAACTCACTTAATTTATGCAGTCCTTCTGTACCTGCTTTGGCTACTTCTTCTGCCGTTCCTTCTCCGTAACAATTCACACGAATGGAATGACATCCCAGGAACTTTGCAGCATCTACCCATTTGTAATGGTTTTCCACAGCCTGTTGGCGTTTTTTTGCATCAAGGTTGGCCATCTCGCCTTCCCCGTCTATCATAATCAATACGCTGGTAACTCCAAGATCACCGCATCGTTTTTTCAACTCCCCAAGGTATTTTTCATCCTTGGCTTTGTCTTTAAAAAAGGCGTTTACATATTCTACCGCCGAAATTCCAAAATCATTTTTAGCCTTAGCAGGAAAATCAAGGTTGTCGAGTTCTTTAGCAAATAAGGCTTTGTGTAATGACCACTCAGCAAGTGAGATTTGAAAAAACAAATCTTTGGGATTTTCCACAGAAGAAGTAGCAGTAGAGTCTGTGGCATTTTCAGAAGAAGATTTGCCTCCGCAGGATGAAAGTATTGAACCGCCGAAGGAAGCCCCTAACGTGGCAATTCCAAGCGAACGGAGAAACTGGTCTCGGGTCATAATATTTTTGTTTAGTTTACAAGTAAGGTAGTAGATTTTCCAAAAAAGACAAAACAAACCTCCATGCCTCAGGTAATGTCCGCTAAAAAGGGGCGTTTAATTTCAGGATATTTAATAAGATAATAAAGCGGTTTTCTTTGTCGGGATTAAACAGAATAGTTATATTGTAACCTTATAACCGCTAGGGTCTTAAGACTTTAATTTTAACTTTTAATTTAACCCATAAACAAAAAACATTATGAATAGAACCGATAAGTATTCGCCTTACCTTTACACCGTAATACGTATTGTTGCCGGAGTTTTGTTCGCCTTTCATGGCAGTCAAAAGTTACTTGGAATGCCCGGAGATAAGGATGCCATGGAATTGTTTTCACTAATGGGACTGGCCGGCGTTATCGAACTTGTAGGCGGACTACTTATTGCCGTCGGTTTATTTACCAGGATTGTAGCATTTATCGCCAGTGGTGAAATGGCTGTAGCTTATTTTATGGCACATGCTCCTCAGGCATCTTTGCCCATTCTTAATAATGGAGAACTCGCAGTTTTATATTGTTTTTTATTCCTTTACATAGCTTCCAGGGGAGGAGGTATGTGGAGTATAGATAGCATTTGGCGTAAAGACCGGAATAAATAGAATCTTGAATTCGATCATGATTTTAAAACACTAGAAAAGGTCCTCCCAAAAAGAAGTGGCCTTTTTCAGTGTTTTTCTTTTATGTCATGTAAAAAATAAAAATAAGTTTCACTTTATTCTAAAACCTTATAATTCTTAAGGAATGAATTTAGGATTTGAATAGTGGTTTTAAAAATATCTTTAGAGAAAATTGATTTATATGAAATGAGCATGAGAGCCAAAAACTCACCTGAACGAGGATGAATGTCATGCGAATTCCATATGACCATTAAAAAACAATTATAAACATATGAATCCTATTGTTTTCCAGGCTCCTTATGCTAAAGTGACTTATTTACCTGAAAAGCGAACGTTAGTACTTATATGGAATGGTACCTTAACTCAGGAAGACTACCGGAAGCCATTTTTGGCAATGATAGAATTTGGCAAAAAAACACCGGTTGACTCCATGTTATCAGATATTTCAAAACAGGGAATTATAAGTCCTGAAAATCGGAAATGGTTTGAAAAAGAAATGATGCCAAGGGCAGTAGAAACGGGCTTGAAGCGCGGCGCCATTGTTACAAGTGGAAATGCATTTAAGTTATATTATATAAATCTCATCTTGTCAGCAGTCAATAAATTTCCCATTGCTACTAAATTATTCAATAACCAAAAGGATGCCTTCGCCTGGCTTGACGGATTTGAAGTTTCTACGCATAAAATGGGGTAATAGGTTAACTTTTGGAGGCTTAAAACCCTCCAAAAGTTTTTACATAAGTTTATTTACTGACTATAAAATGCTTGAAAAAGGCCCGTTTTTTATTTTGTACCCTTAACGTATAAGAACTGTTCTGCAAATCTTTCACGTGTAGGTCAAAAGAATTAAGTCCGTGTTTTTCAGCAGTTACGGTTATAGATTTTAATAAGCTTCCAACCGAATTTGTTATTCCTATCGTAAGCTTTTCTCCTAAATCAGCGTTAACACTCACTTTGAGATAATCTGTAGTAGGGTTTGGAAATAGCAGGACTTCTTCTTCTGACTTCGTTAATAAAGTCTGATTTGACGCCATCGCAGATGTGTTTAATTCATAAACCGCCGTATAGGTAATGTCACTAGCGGGAATGGTGAATGTTTGAGAGGCAGGACCTCCATGCAGCCAATATGCGAATGTATAAGATTTGCCTCCATAGGATTGAGGGCTTACAATGCCCATTGTTCTTCTTCTACCTTCAACTGCTACAAAAGAATAAGGAGTGCTTCTGGGATTTGAGTCCAGCGTTACCTGAAGTCCGGCAGGTTGAGTCGCCAGCTTTACCGTAGAGGTATACGGCGGAATATCCCTGTAGGTGGTTGCTTTTGCGCCTTCGGGGTCTGTAACTGTTAAGATTAACCGATAAAACACACTTGCAGATGTCTCTCCTGAAGAAGGAATGGTAAATGTACCCGAGCTGCTGCCTGTTCTTGTCCAGACGTAAACAATTTTTGAGGGTTTGTGGAATTCCAATCGCCAGGATAAAGCGCTTGACGCAAGTGCGCTTCCTTCGTCATCTTTACCATTGCCGGAATAAGAAATTGTTTGGCCTCCTTTATATTTTGTTCCAGCGATTGGTGTTGAAATGGTGGCTGTGGGGCCTATGACAATGTCGCTTTCTTCCACAAAAACAGCGGTATAGGTAGCATTGTTTTCAGGTACTGTAATGGTTTGAGTGGCAGCTCCTCCTTGAGACCAATTGGAGAATTGATAAGTTTTTCCGTTGAGTGTTTGTGTACTTATTACGTCAAGCTGTCTTTTTCTGCCTTCCACAGCAGAAAAAGAATAAGGTGTAGTCAGCGATCGTCCATCCAGCATGACTTTAAGTCCTGTTGGATTTGTAGTCAGGGCAATAGAAGACAAATAAGGGGGTATATCCCTGATAATAGTTTTCTTGGTTCCGTTGGGATCTGATAAGGTTAATATCAATCTGTAAAATACGTCAGGAGAAGTTTCTCCTGAAGAAGGAATGGTGAAGGAGCCTGAACTGCTGCCCGTTCTGGTCCATACATAAACAATTTTCGATGGTTTGTGAAACTCAAGCTTCCAGGTAAAATCACCGGCTACAAATGCATTACCCTGGGAATCTATCCCGCTGCCAGAGTATGATATCGTTTCTCCACCTCTATACTTGGTACCTTGAATTGGAGTATCTATCTCGGCAACACTACTGCCTGTTGGGGTTTCTGTTTCAAAAATAGCAGTGTAGGTAATGTCATTTTCAGGAACAACAATAGTCTGTGTTGCGCTTCCTCCTTGTGACCAACCGGAGAATTTATAGGCTTTACCATTATAAGTCTGAGGCGTTATCACACCTAAAGTTCTCCTTCTGCCTTCCACTGCGATGAAAGAATGTGGAGTAATTTTGGTAGTTCCATCCAAAGTAATTTTTAGTCCCGTAGGTTGGGTGGCTAAAATAATCCTGGTTTTATATGGCGGAATATCCCTATAGGTTGTTTTTTTTGTTCCGTCTGTATTTGTAACTGTCAATATCAGTCTGTAGAAAACATCCGGAGAAGTTTCGCCTGAAGAGGGTATTGTAAATGATCCGGTCTTGCTGCCGTTCCTGGTCCATACATAAACTATTTTAGAAGGTTTATGAAACTCCAGTTTCCAGGAAAATGCAGATGCCGCCAGTGCATTGCCTTGCGAATTTGTACCGCTTCCAGAATAAGAGATCGTTTGTCCGCCTTTGTATAATGTTCCTGGTGACGGCGTATCTATCGAAATAGCAAAAGGGGTTTTTAATTTTAATACAAGAGGTTCTGACCATTCTGTCCAAATTGTTCCTCGTTTGAATCTGACAGTATAACTTCCTAAAGAGGTGGCAATTATTTGGTTTGATGAGGCGCCCGAAATAAGCGCTCCGTTTTTCCTCCATTCATAACCTTGAAAGCCCGGTGAGATGCCTAATTTAACATTTACCGTTTCTCCCTGGTTGAACTCTGTTTTTCCAAAATAGGGATGAATGGTTAATTTACTATGCCTTAACATGAAAGGGAAAAAATCAGGTTCAGAAATGGCTTTAATCCATGTGCCATGTCCTGTGTTGGGATAAACTGTATAAACAGGTGTTCCGCCAGCATTCCTTAATGCCTGAATGGTGTGATCGGCAGTGCCTTTAGAAGGACTGGGATCTATTTCTCCCTGAAAATACCAAATGCCTAAATGAGCCACTTTGGTGGTATTATCGGAAGTAGGAGGAGCTATTCCCGAAAAAGGTAATCCAGCGGCAAACATGGTTGGAAATTGAGATAAGCCTGCCCAAACTCCATGAGCGCCGTCTGATAATCCTGCTATGTAAATTCTGTCAGGATCTATTTTTAATGTTTTGGAAAGCGTTTGAACAATTTCTATAGCATCTGCTAAAATCCAGGCGCTGCTTGTCCAGTTGCCGTATATATTTTGAGGAAATAATACAAAACCGGGCCATTTCCCATTGTTCACTGCGGCCATATATTCATATCCCTGATGCAGCAGTTGATGATCATTATTATATCTTCGCGGATCTCCGGCAGGATAAGTACCGAACTTGGCATTTCCTAAAGCTGATTCTCCCGCACCGTGAAGCATAAGTATCAATGGATATTTTGTTGTAGACACCATGGATGAATCATAATTTGTGGGCCAAAGAAGCCTGAAAGTTGTATTATAATTAGGGTTCGCGCTTCCTCCGGTGAGTTTGAATGACTTATACTGGGAAGAGTTCCAGGTTACCATTTCATAGTAAGGAGCGGGCACAATGGATTGGGCAATTACATTATTAATAAAAAGAATACTTATTAATAATAGTGGTATAATTTTTTTCATGGCATATAAGTTTAGGTGATAACTTATTCTTTAATACCCTTTATACGCCATAAAATTTGATAGAGCGGTCTTAATGGAGGTTAATTTTTTGTAAAATAAACAGCTTTGGAAGGCCAGTTTGGCAATGCGGGGACGCGATAAGAAATGAAATGATTCAATGGAAAATAAAGATTCTCAATGACTTCGAACTTTATCCCCTAATCCATTCGCAAATCAAAATCACCAGCAAAACATGAGGGTATTGGGGCAAAACTTTTAAAATGAGACCTCCGATAATTGCTTTTAAAATGGACGTATGGTTCTGATTATGTGAGTTTTAATGATTGGAATAATAATAAAAAACAGCTTTTAGGGATTTATATGACCTGGTGTCGTGTTATAGCTTTGGGTTTTAGAATTAAAGATAATTTTAAAAATCTTTTTCCAAAGACAAATCGTATTAACATCAATTTGTGTTTGGGGCTTTTTTTATTAATGAATATCAGTAAGACTAAATTGGGTGATATGGTGCAGAAAGTAATGGGTAGGATTTTTCAGTTTATCCGGAAAAACTTTATTTCGATTGGCTATTTAAATTCTCTTCCGTTTGCAATTCTAGCCATTTATATTCATATCTATTATCATTATAATCAGGGGGCTAGATTTGGAAAAGAACCACTTCCCTTAAGCCATGTGTATAAATTTGAAGGCGTGGATTTTGAAGAATTTAACTTTAAAACTCCTGATAATGCAATCATTAATGCCGGCCTTTTCAAAAATCCGGATCAACCTTCCAGGGGGGTAATTTATTTTTTTCATGGAAACGCTGGAAATGTTGGTAAAAACATAAATTTAGCACCGCATTTTTTTACTTATGGATACGACGTAATGGTAATTGATTGGCGAGGTTATGGAAAAAGTATAGGCAAACGAAGTGAAAAAGCCTTTTACGACGATTCACAATTGGTTTATGAAGCGCTTTTAAAACGATATCCGGAAGATAAGATTTATTTAATGGGACATTCCTTTGGATGTGCAATGGCGGCTAATATTGGCACCCGTAATAATCCGGCAGCAGTAATTTTGGTTGGTCCATTGTACAGTTTTGCCGATGCTCAGCAAAATTGTCCCTGGTATTATCCAATTATTACTGAATATCCTTTCAGGACGGATTTGTTTGTACCCCAAATTAAAAGCCCGATTTATCTTTTTTCGGGTACAAGCGATATTGTGCACGAAGCAAGTGTTCGCTTAAGCAAGCTATTGAGAGAAAAAGATAAATTCATCGAAATAAAAGGCGCCAATCATACCAATATCTTCTTTGATTTTCCTGATTTTAAATCACACCTGCAGAAAATACTAAACCCTGGTAAAGATGATATCTTGGTATTAAATAGGGAAAATCAGGTGATAAAGGAATCAAAAGAATCACCAAGCATGTAGGTTAAAATTTCGGAAGAACATCTAAAATGTATGGAAATAAACCTTAAATGAGGTACCTTCTTCTTCCTTGCTGTATACATCAATTTTTCCGCCTTTGTTTTCCAAAATTCTCTTAAGTATATATAAGCCTATTCCTGATCCCTCAACATGGTTGTGAATGCGTTTAAACATTTTAAACAATTTATTTTGGTATTCCTGTTTTATTCCTAGTCCATTGTCTTTGATTTCCAATATTGTAAAATTTTCTTCCCGGTAAGTTTTAATGTTTATTTCCAGTTGTCTTTGAGGAGACCGATATTTCAAAGAATTGCTCACAAGGTTATATAGCACACTCCTTAAATCTTTTTTTACATAATGAATATTTTCAACTTCTAAGTCTTCACGAAACACTGGATTTGATTCTATAATAAGAAGGTTTAAGTCTGCTTTAATGTCCTCCAATATTTCTTTAAAACTTATTCTTTCCCTTTCTTTATCAATATCTTTTTGGGCTTTGGTAATTTCTGTGAGATCTGCTATTGTCCTTTTCAGACGGTTTATGGATAGGTTTACCATATCAAAAAGTTTATTTTCATTATCATTGAATTTGGCAATTACGGTTTTATTCAGTCCATTCATTAAACCTTCCAGGTTGGCAATGGGAGCTTTTAAGTCGTGAGAGGCTGTGTAAATAAAGTTATCCAGATCATTATTAATAATTTGTAGTTGATTGGCCGTATCTATAAGTTCCTGCTTTGATTTCTTTTCGACCGAAATATCCCTTACTTCCATTAAAGTTGATATAGGACGTCCATATTGATAAATCGGACTGGCTGAGCACAATACACTCAACATCGAGCCATCTTTTCTAAAAAACACATCCTCATGGTTTCTTATTTCTTTAATATTTACTACGGCTGAATGGATCGGGCACTCTGAAAGAGGAAATTCCTTTCCGCTTGGATAGGAGTGATGTATCAAATCATGGAAAGGCCTTTGTTTTATTTCTTCAAAAGTATAACCGGTCATTATTATTGCGGCAGGATTTAGAAAAGTGCAATATCCCTTGGAATTTAAGGTAAAAAGAGCAGCGGTTGCATTATCCGTAATAAGTTGTTTGACATAATTGGATTGTTGGGAGCTCGAAAATGAAAAAATGGTAAGAAAAATTAATATCGATATGATAACTCCACTCAGCAAGATAAGGTTTGGAAGATTGTAAGTGGAATAGTCAAAACTGGGTAATGAAGAAAAATACACCTTCCATGTCCTTCCTCCAATGAGCAAGTTAATTAGTCTCGAATGTTCGGTTGTTTTATTTGAAAAGTAATGAAGTATTGTGTCTTTATTATAAAGTATTGATTCTTTCGTTATTGAGTCTCCATCGTAAATCTCAATGTCAATATCTGTATACCTTGCCAAGACAGCGGTCATTAAATCCCCGGCCCTGAAAGGGCTATAGGCAAAGCCCATTATATTTTTTCGTCTTTCTTCCTGTGTATCAGGACTATTGTTTTTTTTGTAAATAGGCAGGTATAAGAGAAATCCGGCCTGAACATCTTTATTCGTTTCCTGCACGAGCCTTACTTTTGCCGATATGATCGCCTGATTTTTATCTCTTGCGGTTTCCATAGCTTTTCTTCGGCGGGGTTCGCTGAACATATCATATCCAAAAGCCCTTAAATTTCTTCCTTCAAAAGGCTCTAAAAAAACGATAGGGGTATAAATATCCCTATTTCCCGCGGGGCTTATAGTAAAATTTTTAAAACCTTCTTTTCGGACAGCTTCCACGAATTTATTTTCTTGTCCCCTGGTTAAGTAAGAGGCTAATCCAATTCCCAGCACTCCTGGATAATTTTCCGGGATATTTAATGATTGATAATACCGTTGCCATTCATCCCTTGAAGTACTATCGGAGGCTAAGATAAGTCCCTTCGCGCCCTTAAGGATTTGAAGATAATCCTGCATCCTGTTTTTTATAGCAGTTGAGGCCAGATTAACCCGATATTCAAATCGTCTTGCCTCCCTTTCTTGTATCTCACGTCGCGTTTGAAAGAATATGTAAAGGGTGAATAAAAGCACGAGCAAAGCCAGAAGACCTCCGGTTAAATTATATCTGGTAAGAAAATTCAATTTGGAAAACACCTTTAAAAAATTATAATTCTACAAGTTATACGGAGAATTTTCAAAATATGTATGAATATAAGTGTTTTAAGGGGAAGCGGGAGCGTAAAAACCAAATCAGTTAAGAATAATAAATTTTATGATCTCAATAAAACCCTAAAATTCCCGTTTTTACAAAGATTATAGGTAAGTAAGTTAAATAAAAATTAAAAAACATAATTTAAAAATTATGTTTTCATTAAAATATTTCATGCAAACGTTTGTGCAATGGTTTGCACTTTGAAATTGTTTGGTTATCTTTGTTTCATAATTCAGTAAATGAGAGGTGCAGCAGGGTAGAGGCAAACGTTTCAAGCTGAGTTCATTATAGTGCTTAAGTAAATAAGGGTTAATAATAGCGAAATGCGGTTCTAGGGTCTCACCCATAGAACCGTTTTTCTTTTATAGGGTTCCTTGTTTTTGAAAGGAGATTTTGGAAGCGTTATTTTGGATCAAGCGGAAAAGTTGGGGGATTGCATTTCCCAGTATAAATATTACAAAATCCTTATTTTTGTCGGAGAAAAAATTGAAAGCTCTGGTAGTTCATCAGTTTTGTCGATTATTCCAATTTTACCCCCAGATTTTCCGATTGATCCGTTATTTTTCCAACACGGCTTTTAGATTTTGTAACCCTGTCTCCAAATCTTTTCCCAGCATATTCTCCATATCCATAAAAACCAGCATCAGGTTCAAAGGATAGTCCATTTTTCCGTTAAATCCCCATTTTACTTTTGTTTTTTCCATATCCACGGCTTCTGTAATCATGTATGCATGATCATTGGCTTCAAAAGGTTCAATAAATCGAAGTTCATAATCAATTCTTTCACCCTCTCTGATTTTTATGATTTCCTGCTCTCCTTTGCCTACATTAGCGCTGTCACTGTCCCAGGCAGAAATAAATCCAACTTCACCATCAGTACCCTTAAACTCTTTTTTCATTGCCGGATCCATAGTAGCCCAAAGACTATAGTTTTCCTGGTTTTTCAACATTTTTACATAATTAAAAACTTCGGCCTTTGGTTTGTTTATGACAATTTCCCTTTCAACTGCATATTCCTTTTCTAAAAATGCCGCTGAAATCAATGCCAGGGCAATAATGCCCAAAAATAGGAGTAGTGCGATTTTTAAGATTTTCATTTGTTGCAAGTTTTGAATGAATATATATTACTGACTTTAAGTATTTAATCAATATAAAAATAAAAAAAATTGGCAATTCATGTTTTGTTACAAATGCTTGTGAATTACTGCCCTTAAATAATGATCATTTATTCTTCATAAAACTCTCTTAAATCTCCGAAATAGACCGTGTTCCATCCGTCAACAATATCTTCATATTCTCCCTCGGGAATATTGGTGTGCCTGAGTTCTACAGAAGTTCCTTTACTATCTGGATGCAAAACAATAGTAACAATGGATGGCTCTTCCTGCTCACCAAAATACCATTGTTGTACTATTTTCTTTCCTTCAATAAATTCCAGGTTCTTTCCGACAATACTGCCGTCCCAAAGGGAGAATTCCGAACCAGGCTCTGTTGACATTTCTGCCTTATCTCCCGTCCAAAGATAAATGGTAGCCGGGTTGGTTAATGCAAGGTATACTTCTTCAGGCGTGGCGGGAATAATATAATATTTTTTAAAGTTTTTCATCTGAAGGTTTAGCTATTGGCAATTAGGCATAAGCTAATTGGTTAGAAACTTTCTGTTTTTTTTCTTGAATAGTTTATGCGAAGGTATAAATTTCAAATGGAACTCTTATTAATATAAGGTATTGTTTTTATGAAAGAGAATCTGCCTTCAAAATTTTTGCTCCATCCTTTTTTTTCAAAATCAGTTTATACCACAGATATCTAAATCATTACAAATGCAATATTTAAACGCTGCCTTAGCTGGTATTGCAGGCACCGGTCTAATGACTGCTTTTCTCTATATTTTATCTTTTATTAGCGGAAAAAGGCTTAACGTAGTTAAAATATTAGGTACCATGATAACCGGCCAAACTACATCAGAGAAGGGGTTATCTGATAGTAAAAAAGCAATTGTAATGGGGTGGTTACTTCACTATGCCATAGGGATTGGCTTTGCACTTTCTTTTGTTTTTCTTTGGCATAATAATATGGGAAAACCTGATTTAAAGAACGGTCTTATATTAGGCCTTATTTATGGAGCTATTGCTGCCACCGTATGGAGGATGTTTTTTAGGGTTCATCCAAATCCACCATTGATACCTTTAAGGAGCTTTCTGATAAGTATTTTTATAGGTCATATCTTGTTTGCCGGCACCGTTGTACTTGTTTTTAGAGAGCTAAAAAAAGCATTTCTTTAGTTTAGTAGGGCTTTACACGCTGATAAATCGATTATGAAATTGGTTCGTATACAAAGAGAAATCAAGGTATAAATGAACAAATTAATAATATCTGTTATTCTGACTACTGTGACAGGAATGGTTTTTGGGCAAGATAGGAGAGGACAGGTTTATGAATCTGAACTTAAGAATGTAATAAAAATAAACCCTCTAAGCCTTATACTCACCAATATTTCTGTTTCCTATGAGAGAATAATTACTGACAGGATTGGCATTCAATTGCAAGCAGGTTATTGGATTGGAGGAAACATAGGAAATACAAAATGGTCTGGAATAAGTCTGACTCCTGAATTCAGGTATTATCTCACCAACCAGGAAAGACCTAAGGGACTATACCTGGCGGCTTTTGCAAGGTATCAGGAAATTCAGGCAGAAATTCAGGACTCAAATTCCGAATGGGCCGTCTCCCGAATAGGAGGCGGAGTGTCTGTTGGATATCAGATGCTTTTAGGCCAAAGGGTTGCCTGGGATATCTTCTTAGGCCCGCAATACCTAGTAAATTCAGGATCAAAGGACGAAATTTCGACAGCGGATTATGGTCAGTTTATAGGAAGCTTTGGTTTAAGGCTGGGAACTACTTTGGGAGTGGCTTTCTAACGGGTATTTTAAATGCCTTTATGCTATTTGCCTTAGTTTGTTTCTTTCCGTGTAGAGATCATAATCCATTTGAAGTCCAAGCCAAAATTCTGCTGAAATACCCAATTCTTTCTCTAACTTTAAAGCAATACTTGCGGTTACATTACGCTTACCTTTAATAATATCGCTAAAATGAGAAGGATACATTCCTATCTTCATTGCAAAGGCTGATTTAGTTAGTTTTTTAGCCTCCAATTCATCAGAAAGCACTACACCTGGATGTAACTCAATCTCCAAATGTATTTCATTTCCGTGCGCATCTAAAATTTTATCGTGTCCCATAATTTTATTGATAATGATTGCTTAAGTCTTCTATAACAATTACTTCAGAAACTCTAATAACATCTTTTTCAATTGAAAAAATTAATCTATAATTATAATCGATTCTCACAGAATATAAACCCTTTAATTTCCCTTTTAATGCTTCAAAATTTAAGCTATTTAGTTTCCTTAAACTAAGTGTGTCAGGCATTCGTTGCAAAATCTTTAATGTCTTTTTGAACTTCAAAACAATATGCTTATCAAATTTAGGCTTACCTTTTAAAGATTGATCCTTTGCTAAATTTTCCAGATAGCTATTATTGAACTTTATGACCATTAATAAAAAAGAAGTAAAATTAATTTAAATTACACAAAAAGTGTAATAAATAATGTGTAATCTTAAGCTTGTTTCTTATCTTCTTTTAAAAGGCACCTTAACTGCAATTTTCTGTTGAATGGGTGTGCCGTTGAGCATTCCAGGAATCCATCCGGGACCTTCTTTGATTAGCCTTATGGCTTCATCATCCAATCCGTAGCCCATTGGTTTTTTTATGGTGAAGTCTGAAAGTGTACCATCGGTATTGACATTAAATTCGACAACTACTTTCCCTTCAAAGTTTTTTCCACTAGCCGCAGTGGGGTACTTGGTATTTTCTCTAATGTAATTTTTGAAGTTTCTATGCCCGCCTGCCGGTTTTGCTCTTATTATTTTTGAATTGCCGGTTAAACTCGCTCCTTCTGTTGAATAACCTACTACCACTATTTCAGCAAGGGCAGTTGCATTCACGTTCAGTTGCGCGTTGACGCTTGTTTGATTTTTATCCACTTCGATTTCACTGGGATTATATCCAACTGAACTGAAGACCAAAATTGCATTTGAGGAAGGCAACGAGATTTGATAGTTGCCATTTTCATCCGTAATGGTACCGGTAGTAGTTCCTTTTAGAGCGACTGAAACTCCCGGTAAGCCTTGTCCGTCTTCATCAGTTACCTTTCCTTTGATAAATTCAAAATTCATTGAGCGGCTTCTTGACACTTTTGCGTTTGGTTCGGCTGAGGCCGATTGCCTCATTCCTTGTTCCTCAATTTCTCTTTTATACACTTCGGCCAATTGAGAGGAGTCTGATATCCGGGCTTTAATTTCTTGATTTTCAGAAGTCTCATCCGCTACCATTGAAGGTGCTGATTGAATGGTTTCTGCCTCTGCGAGACTTTGCTCTTGCTGGACAGGTATTTTTTGTTTGTTACGATCAATGACTACTTCTCTTTTCTTTACCTTTTCTGTGTTAATAATCGTCTGATCTTCTGTTTCCTTTTGTTCGGGGGTTTTTGAAGATTGAAGGGGGGTAGGAGAATAATTATTTTCAGTTTCTTTTAAAACCGGCGCTTCTTTCCGGGCATATGTCTGATCTCTTTTTTTTGCATTATCCAATAAAAAGAATAGGGATATAAACCCAATTAAAAGGAGAGAAGCTGCTACAGTCATGGGCCAAAAGACAACCCGTTCCCTTTTTTTCTCCATGGAAAGTCTTTCTGCCAATCGTCCTTTTAAATCCTGCAGGTCTGCTAAAGTTACATTGGGTGACTCCGTTTCAAAACCTTCTAGGGCATCATTACAAAGAGTGCACTCAAGTAAATGAAGTTCAGTCTGATACATTTCCGTATCATTCATCTTTCCCATTCGATAATTTAATAATTGGGTTTCA
Organism: Cytophagales bacterium; assembly: GCA_035628645.1. Taxonomy (GTDB): domain Bacteria; phylum Bacteroidota; class Bacteroidia; order Cytophagales; family Cyclobacteriaceae; genus DASPJL01. Next base: position 33,482 of record DASPJL010000034.1, read on the forward strand.
GAAAGATGTTCCTGATTCATGGCTTTCAAGTTACGACTGTGCATTAATTTTTTGCAAATGAATTTTCAGATTCCTTTTTCCATTTTGGATATAACTTTTCACTTTATTTAAATCATATCCAGTCATTTCTGTTATTTCTTTATAACACTTTTGCTCAATGTAAAACAATTTAACACACGCTTTTTGTTCTGAAGGAAGTATTTGAATGGCTTTTTCCAACGCCTGAATATTTTTTTCAAGCCCTTCTTCCCCATTATGATGCAAAATGTAGGAGTTTTCCATAGCTACCTCTTCATTTATTTCAAACGCTTCCTTCGAGCTTTTGTATTTAGCTGTCCTGATAAGCATCAGACACTCGTTTTTTGTCAGAACATGAAGCCAGCTTTTAAAATTTCTTACTTCTTGCTTTTTTAGTTCAATTCCTAGCTTTTCAAAGATCTGCATCGTCATGTCTTTGCTTTCTTCTTTATCCCTGAGGTATTTTAAACAAACCCCAAATACCAGATGCATGTAGCGTTCATACAGATCTCCGAGGTAGGTCAGGTCACCCGACTCCTTATAAAGCGTAATAAGCACTTCATCTTCTTTTATAATCTTTTTGGCTGAACGTCTGAAAAACATCAAAAACAAAATAGGCTGCCAATATAGCAATTTTTTTTTCTGACGATAATGAAAGTTGAAATGACACGGCTTTAAGTGCCTTCAATTGTCAGTTGAAAAAATATTTAAGAGTCGCTTATGGAATTTTTGTACTGCTCGCATCTTTTCATAAACCGGAAAATAATTATAAACCTAAGTGACAGATGAACCGGGCATCTGAAGCTTAATTAAATTTTACGAACATGAACGGTACTATTTCTATGATTATGTTAATGTGGATTTGCACACTGGGTAATTTCAATGGTTACGAAAGAAAGGTAGCAGGTAAAGTAATGGGGGAGGATAGTTTAGGAATTCCAGGGGTATCTGTAATAATAAAAGGTACCACCACAGGGACAACGACCGACGCCAATGGTTTTTATGAAATCACAGTTCCTTCAGAGAAATCCAAGATTGTGTTTTCCTTTATCGGATATCTGACGGAAGAGGTAGACGTCAATAATAGATCCACCATTGATATTCTTTTAAAAATGGATGTTTCTGCGCTGCAAGAAGTTGTGGTGACTGGCTATCATACCCAGTCAAGGAAAAGCATTACCAGAGCTATTTCCCCAGCCTTATCGGGGCGTGCACCTAATGATTTTTACTTTGTACCCGGCAATACGGAAGAATATAAAGGTGTCAAAGACAATGCCTATCAGAAAACCTTAAAAAATCCATTGTCTACCTTTTCTATTGATGTGGATAAAGCCTCCTACAGCAATGTGAGAAGATTTATTCAGGATGGGCAAATGCCACCGAAAGATGCCGTCAGGGTTGAAGAACTGATCAATTACTTTACCTATGATTATCCTCAACCCAAGAAAGGCGACCCTTTTTCCGTAAATACTGAAATCTCAGATTGCCCATGGAACAATAAACACAAGCTTATTCAAATAGGCATTCAGGGTGAAAAAATAGCTACGGAAAATCTACCTTCTTCCAATCTTGTTTTTTTAATAGATGTTTCAGGATCCATGTCGAGCCAGGAAAAGCTTCCTTTGGTGAAGGCAGGGTTTAAGCTGTTGATAGATCAACTAAGACCAAATGACCAGGTAGCGATCGTGGTTTATGCAGGTGCTGCCGGACTGGTTTTACCCTCTACATCAGATAAAAAAGAAATTTTAAGCGCATTGGAAAAATTGGAATCCGGTGGGTCAACAGCCGGAGGAGCAGGAATCCAACTTGCCTATCAGGTGGCAGGGAAACATTTCAAAGAGGGCGGAAACAATAGGGTAATATTGGCAACAGATGGTGACTTTAATGTAGGCATTTCAGACGAAGATGAATTAGAGAAGTTGATCGAAGAAAAGCGCGAATCAGGCATATTCCTTTCTGTATTAGGATTTGGTATGGGGAATTATAAAGATGCTAAAATGGAGATATTAGCCGATAAAGGAAATGGAAATTACGCTTATATCGACAATATACTGGAAGCAAAGAAAGTATTTGTAAATGAATTTGGAGGAACATTGTTTACCATAGCAAAAGATGTCAAACTTCAAATAGAATTTAATCCGGCAAAAGTAAAAGCTTATCGCTTGATTGGTTATGAAAACAGGCTTTTGCAAGACGAGGATTTTAATAATGATAAAAAAGACGCGGGTGAATTAGGATCTGGTCATACCGTTACCGCTTTATATGAAATCATTCCCGAGGATGGTGAAAAATCATCAGAATCAAATGAAATTGATCCTTTGAAATATCAGCAAATTAAAGTGGATCAGGTAGGTGCCAACTCAAAAGAAATAATGATGGTAAAGCTTCGGTATAAAAAGCCTGAAGGTTCGGTAAGTAAATTGATCGAAAAACCTGTTTTTGATTCTCATACTTCAATAGATCAGACTTCTGATAATTTTCGTTTTTCCGCTGCCGTGGCATCTTTCGGAATGTTGTTAAGGGATTCTGAATTTAAGGGAGAGGCTACTTTTACTGATGTGCTAGCGTTGGCGAAGGGAGCAACAGGTAAAGACTCGGAAGGATACAGGGCTGAATTTTTAAATCTTGTCAGATCAATGGATTTATTGGCGGTGAAATAAAATTTTTATTAAGGGTTATAGTTACTAAAAAGAGTTTAAATTTCTTTATGTGACGCGCTGTTAATTGGAAAAGCCATTTGCATTTGTAAATGGCTTTTTTCTTACCAAACCTTCTTTAGAATAGTTTTGCGCAGGTTTTTTTATAACTGCCTTTAATAAAATTATATTTTTTAACCCTTTTCTCGGAAATTATTTTGACCATCCCGCTGATTTATTAGAAATAGTTAAAAATGCAGTAGTAAAGTCGTAATGATATGGTAGGAGAGTGCTAGTTGTTTTTTATTGAATCCAGAGGAAAATCTTCACCTTGGAGCTAAGTTTAATCTAACCCTTAATTTACTTTTATGAAACACGCTTACAAAGAATGCCCAAAGGGCAGTCCAAAGCTATTTTGCCTTTCGGATTGCTTAAATCACATCAAATTATTTAAATACTTTTTACTTTTCTTATTCTCTTTAATAACGGCACTTTCTACTCAAGCCCAATCCTTAATCTGGCGGGATGAATTTAATTCCTCCAAGGTCGATGATGAAAAATGGACACGTGAAGTAGGAGGAGGCGGTAATGGAAATGGAGAGCTTCAATATTATACCTCAGGGGAGCAAAATGTTTTTATCGGATCAAAAACCAATGCTTCGGATACAGGATACCTTGTGATTGAAGCAAGAAGGGAAAATTATGGTATACCTCCTGAAAACAGACAATTCACCTCAGGAAGAATTAATACATCTGGAAAATTTAATGTACAATATGGTACCATAGAAGCCCGTATTAAACTTCCTGATCTTCAAAACGGCTTGTGGCCGGCTTTCTGGATGTTGGGCGCGAATTATCCTGAAGTCGGCTGGCCAAGATCCGGTGAAATTGATATTATGGAAACCGGATTTCAGGGAGACTGGCAATCAGGTGTAGCAAATAAGAAAACACATTCCACTGTTCACTGGCACCAGGACAACTACCTTACTCTTGTACCCGATGCTCATGCTCAGGGATGGTATGGAAATGCTTCCGCTTCAGGAGATACTACAATCAGTGGAAATTTCTATGATGGTTACCATGTATTTAAAATGGAATGGACGCCTTCTGAATTAAAGGGATATGTGGATAATATTCATTTTTATACTTTTACCATTCCAACAAGTGATGAAAATATAACTGAGTTCAGCTCAAATCCATATTATGTTATACTTAATCTTGCAGTAGGCGGAAGTAATTTTGTAGGAATTACTGACCCTGCACAAATCACAGCACCGATGCCTGCTCAAATGATGGTGGATTATGTAAGGGTATACTCAAATACGAGCACCACTTCTTTTATTGCTAAAGACCTTGCAAAGGAAACAGGCACTTTTGGTGTATTTACAGAAACCAAACCAGTTGATGCATCTTTAGGAGCCAATCCTGAAATTGAAGTATGGAATAATCTTGCAGCAGCTACATCTTCCGCTTATGAAGGAAGTCAGGTCTTATCTTTTACTGCGGCAAGCGGTGACTGGTTTGGATTAGGTATCCCATCTCCTGTAAAAAACATGCAGAATTTCACCGATGGCATACTTCATTTCCATATGAAGACATCTTCTACCCATCCATTATCTATTGGAATCATTAGTACAATCAATGGAAATGCACAAGCAGGTACTCAATCCAAAACAGTAAAACTTGATCCTGCCGGAAATCAATATGGACTGGTTAGGGATGGAAACTGGCATGAGGTAAAAATACCTTTAAGCATGTTTGGAAATGTTGAATTCAGATCTGTTAAAAACATGTTTTATTTGGTGGGCGATGCGCCTTCATCTTCTGTAACTTTTGCCATTGACAATATCTATTGGGCAGATGGAACAAAGGTTACTCCTCAAAATGGTGATTTTGTTTTATACAGTGATACCAAAACCGGTGTGGATAAATTTGACCAACCTGCAGACGGAAATTTCAATGTTTGGGAAGCCACTTTAACAGCCCAAGCTACTACTCCTTCTGAAGGAGCGAATGTTTTATCCTTTACAAATAATAATAAAGGATGGTTTGGCGCTGCTTTTACAGCCAACAATATGCACAACCTCACCGCATATAAAAATGCAAATGCCAAACTTGTGTTTTCTATGAAGACTTCAGACACAACTACTCCTTTCCACATCGGAATGAAAAGTGGAACACGTGATGGAGAAGGACAAAAATGGATTGCCTTTGAACCAGGACAAAATCCATATGGATTTGTTAGAAACGGAACATGGCAAACGGTTCAGATCCCAATGAGTCATTTCTATGAAAGTATAGACCTGATGCAGGTAAACCAATTATTTGAAATATTGGGTACTGGAAATATCGCAAATATCGCCATCGATAATATTTATTTTACCGGTGGACTTACCGCCGAACCTGACGATAATGGGGCAACAAATACACCTCCCACTGCCAATGCAGGCACTGATAAAATCATTACGCTACCAACAAATAGTGTAGTTCTTAACGGTTCAGGAACCGATACAGACGGATCAATAGCGGGTTATGCATGGACAAGATTAAGCGGCCCAAATACTCCAACTTTATCGGGAGCGAATTCAGCTAGTTTAACAGCAAACGGGTTAGTAGCCGGAACCTATGTATTCAGATTAACTGTAACGGATAATGGAGGAGCAACAGGGTTCGACGATGTGGCCGTAACAGTAAGTCAATCGAGTTCTAAAGTAATTCCGGGTAAAATTGAAGCCGAAAACTGGGATGGAATGTCAGGTGTCCAAACAGAAGGAACAAGTGATACAGGCGGCGGACAAAATGTAGGATGGATTGAAACCGGGGATTATATGGACTATAATGTAAATGTTCAAACTTCAGGACAATATACGGTTGAATTCAGGGTAGCAAGCACCGGAACTACAGGACAGGTTCAATTAAGAAATGGAGCCACTGTGTTAGGTACAGCTAATGTTCCAAATACCGGTGGATGGCAAGTATGGACTACTGTTTCTGCTAATGTTTCGCTTACTTCAGGAGTGCAGACTTTAAGAGTATATGCATCTTCATCGCCATTTAATATTAACTGGATAAATTTTGTAGCTGCTAACAATGCACCTGAAGTAAATGCAGGATCAGATAAAACAATCACCCTTCCTACAAATTCAGTTATAATAAACGGAAGTGCATCAGACAGTGATGGAAGTATTTCTTCTTATGCCTGGACCAGAGTGAGCGGACCTAATACTCCAACTTTATCCGGAGCAAATTCGGCAAATTTAACTGCAAGTGGATTAGTAGTAGGAAGCTATGTATTCAGATTAACTGCTACGGATAATTTAGGAACAACAGGTTATGATGAAGTAGCTGTAACTGTAAACTCATCCACTTCCAAAGCCATTCCGGGTAAAATCGAAGCAGAAAATTATGATGGAATGCTTGGTATAGAAACCGAAGGTACTTCAGATACAGGTGGAGGACAAAACGTAGGATGGATCGATATGGGAGACTACCTGGATTATAATGTGAATGTTCAAAATTCAGGACTCTATACAGTTGAATTTAGAGTAGCAAGTACAGGAACTACCGGCCAGGTTCAATTAAGAAATGGAGCCACTGTATTAGGTACTGCAAATGTTCCAAATACCGGAGGATGGCAAGTATGGACTACTGTTTCGATTGATGTGTCTCTTACTTCAGGAGCACAAACTTTAAGGGTTTATGCATCAGCGGCTCCATTTAACCTTAACTGGATAAACTTTAAAACTGCAAGTAATGTAAATCTTGCCTTAAATAAACCTACCACGGTTTCTTCTACTGAAAATGCAGGCTCGCCAGGTTCAGCAGCAGTTGATGGAAATGCAGGTACAAGATGGTCAAGCGCTTTTGCTGATCCTCAATGGATCTATGTAGACTTAGAAGCAACTTATAGTGTAAACAGGGTAAAAGTTACGTGGGAAGCTGCATATGGAAGTAATTATCAGGTTCAGATTTCCAGTAATGCCTCTACGTGGACCAATTTAAAAACCATTACAGGGAATTCAAGTTTAGTAAATGACCATACAGGATTATCAGGAACCGGCCGATACATCAGAATTTACGGAACGGCAAGAGGAACAGCTTATGGTTATTCAATATTTGAACTGGAAGTATATGGTTCCGGTGCTGCCAGATTTTCCATAAATGAAGAAAGTTCAGAAGATGGAATTCTATTGTATCCTAATCCCACTGTGGATGAGCTTAAACTTAATGGTATAACTGACGGCTCTTCTATAGTAATTAATAATGCAAGGGGAAGCAAAGTCTTAGAAGGCAAATCTTCTAATGGCTCCATTAACGTATCCCATTTGTCTCAGGGGATATATATAATTTTAATTAAGGACGGAGACAAATTGATTAAAAAGAGTTTTATTAAACAATAAGCGGTTTTATTTTACTATAGGCCTTCTAGCATTTAGAAGGCCTATTTTTATGCATTAAATTAAAAATTAGAATTTAAAATTATCAAGTTTTCAAAAACGAATGCCCGTCCACTACTTTGCAAAGGATCTCTATCTTTTAAATTAAGATCTTTGAAAATAATGGGATAATTCCTATCTTCTCACCCCTGAAATCAAAAACTGTTTACCAATTCTTCAGGATAAGAATTAATATTAAAAACATAAAATACATGATTAATAGGCGTTTGGTCTTATCCTTACCTTATAAATACTTCTTCTTTTCTGTCTCTTTTATATTATTATCATTTCATTTGCGGGGACAGGTACCCAATAAAGGTATTCCCTTTATTAAAAACTATACACAAAAAGAATACAATGCGGGGCCTCAAAACTGGTCAATAATTCAGGATATGAGAGGCGTGATGTTTTTTGGAAATAACTATGGCTTTCTGGAATTTGATGGAAATAAATGGAGGTTATTGGGAATTGCCAATAAAACAATAGTCAGGTCACTTGCAGTAGATAAGAACGGCATAATTTACATCGGAGGTCAAAGTGATTTCGGATATCTTCAGCCCGATGACCAAGGAGAAATGAGTTATGTTTCTTTAAAAGAAAAAATTAAAAAGGAACATCAAAATTTTGATGATGTCTGGAAAATTTATGTAACAGATGTAGGAGTAGTTTTTTGTACTAATAACGGCATTTATTATCTTATAGAAGATAAGATACAAGTCTACAAGCCTGAATCGGGGATTTTTAATTTTGCTTTTTATGTAAACCAACGCCTTTTTGTTACAGTTAAAGGGCAGGGGATTTATGAGTTAAAAAACGAAAAGCTTTATTTAATTCCGAATAGCAATAAATTAAGCAATTATTCAATTGCTTCAATTTTGCCTTTTAGCGGTATCGAGGCACTTATAGTAACTGAAGAAAATGGAATATTTACCTATGACGGATATACGGATTTTGAGCCCTGGAATATTGGTGCGTCCGAATTTTTTGAAAATGGTAAAATTTCAACCGCATGTGTGCTTTCTGATGGCTTTGCTTTAGGGTCTACCCATAATGGCGCATTAATAATAGACAAGAAGGGTAATCCTGTTCAACTTCTTAACAGACACAAGGGGCTTCAAAATAGCAATGTGCTTTCATTGTATCAGGATAGTTCCGGTAATTTGTGGATAGGCCTTAACAATGGAATAGATTATGTGGAAATAAATTCTCCGTTTTCATTCTTTAATGCTCAAACAGGAATACCTGGCTCCGGATATACTTCTCTTATTGAAAATGGTAAATTATATTTAGGTACCAATGACGGGCTGTATTATAAAGACCTTTCCGCTTTAGAAAATCCATTTGCTTCGCACCCATTTCATTTGATAGAAAATTCATTAGGGCATGTGTATAATCTGCAAAAGATAGATAAAAACATATTGCTTTCCAGTCATTTAGGGCCATTTGAAATTAAAGGAAACAGAGCTTATCGAATCTCCGATCATGTTGGCGTATGGAAGTTTATGCCATTAAAAAATCATAAGGATTATATGCTTTGTGGTACGTATACAGGGGTGTTATTGTATAAAAATGTAAATGGCAAACCCATATTTATAAAAAAATTGGATGGTTTTTTTGAGTCATCACGAGTAATGGAAGAAGATGATGAAGGAAATATTTGGATTGCGCATGGATACAAAGGCTTGTATAAAATTTCGTTGTCCGAAAACCTTGACTCCATAAGCAAGATAAAATTTTATGATCAAAGGCATGGTTTTCCTTCGAATCTTTTCATCCATGTATTTAAGCTGGACAACAAGTTAATATTTACAGGTGAAACGGGATATTATAAATACAACAAACAAAAGGACAGATTTGAAGAATACGAAGCGAATGAAACAGCTATTTTAAAAAGGAAAAGAAACGGAGTAATTAACATTGAAAAAAATGTATTTAACAAGATCAGGGGAAAGATTGTAGCAGGATTTGAACACATCGCTTACTATGACCCCTATAATGTGATCATTGGTACCACCGAAGGTTTTGTGCATTATAATCCTTCTTTTTTCATCAATAAAAACACGGAAAACATTTACCATACTTTAATAAGGAAAGTAGAAATTACAGGAAGTGAAAAGGATTCTCTGGTTACAGGAGCTGCTTATTTAAATAATAGCATTCCTGTAATGACGCAGCCGGAGGATGAAGTTCCAATTTTACCCTTTAAGAATAACTCCATCAGATTCAGCTATTCTGCCGCCACTTATGAAGATATCGAGAAAATCCGGTACCAGTATTTTTTAGAAGGCTTTGACAATAAATGGTCAGGGTGGTCCAAATTAACTCACAAAGAATATACTCAGCTTAAAGAAGGAGATTATATTTTTCATGTAAAAGCCAGGGATATTTATAATAACGAAAGTACTGAAGCCATTTATAGATTTACCATAAATCCTCCCTGGTACAGATCGCTTTATGCTTACATCTTCTATATTATCTTAGTAATAATCTTTCTTTATTTCCTCAAAAAAGAAATGGAGAAAAGATTTAATAAAGCAAAACAAAAACTTCAGGAAGAACAGGAAAAGGCTTTCCGGCTAAAAGAATCTCAGCACATCGAAGAAGTATTGAAAGCGGAAAAGGAGATCATAAGGCTAAATAATGAAAAGCTGGAAGCAGAACTTATTCACAAAAACACGGAATTAACATCTTCCGCAATGCACGTGATGCACAGTCGTGAAACCATTCTGAAAATCAGGGAACAATTAGAAACAGCTTTGGATAATGTAAAGGATAGCGACGCTAATTTTTATTTAAGAAAAGTGATAAGATCCATTGAAGCGGATGTGAAATTTGATAATAAGTGGGAACAATTTGAGCTGCATTTCAATCAGATTCACCAGGATTTCTTAATAAGACTCAGGGAAGATTTCCCTGAATTAACCCACAAGGACATCAAGTTGTGTGCTTATTTACGGATGAATTTATCAAGTAAAGAAATGGCTCCTTTACTAAATATCTCCATAAGAGGAATTGAAGCAAGCAGGTACAGGATCAGAAGAAAAATGAACCTGGATCCGGAGGTGAACCTGACGGAGTATATATTGAAGTATTGATTTTAGTATACAATTACCTTCAGCCGATAAACTTTTTTCGCTTACTAAGAAAATCTTGTTTGCTTACTAAAAGTAAAGTTTCCGCTTACGCTGAACGCCTCACTTACTTACTAAGAATAGTTTGACCAGCGAGGCTGGTGGAGTTGTCCGCCTAGGCTGAAGGAGTTACTTAGTGAGGGAAGGAATTTTTTAGCTTTAAAAGATAATTGATCGGGATTTAAGAA
>DASPJL010000035.1:0-20515 GCA_035628645.1 Cytophagales bacterium
CTTTATATCTTTAATTAATTTTAAAAAGGCAGTTAGGTAGGCAATCCGAACCGTGGTAAAACATGCAAAAGCAATGTTGTGGGACAGGTATATCCTTCCTAGCTCCTTCTTCTTAAGTTTGAACAGTACCTAAAGATATTGTTTTAACAATATCTTGTATTCTTATGAGCAAAAACTCAGAAGAAATAGCCTTTTGAAATAAATAAAACCAGGATTAATAAACTCAAAAGCTATGGTTAATTTAAAGTATTCTGTAGGAATTGATGGATCTAAAAAGGATTTCAAGGTATGTGTTTCAGTTATAATACCTTGCAGCAAGTAAAAGTAAAGGCATCTGGAACCTTTGCAAACACCCAGTCAGGATTTGAGCTATTTCTTAATTGGGTAGCCAAACATTGTAAAGAAGAATTACCCGTGTTTTTTCTTATGGAATCAACAGGTGTATACAATGAACAGTTAGCTTGGTTCTTGTATAATAAGGGGCAAAAATGCACTGTTATTCTTCCTAACAAAGCAAAACGATATCTTCAAAGTACCGGAATAAAAAGTAAGAATGATAAGATTGATGCGCAAGGACTTGCAAGAATGTGTGCAGAGCAATCACTTCCTCTCTGGCAACCTCTGAGTAAAAATATTTATACTTTGCGCAGTCTTACCCGTCTTCACGAAAGTCTTACTAAACAACGTACTATTTTAAATAACCAATTGCATGCTGTCAGCTATAGTATGTATAAGTTAAAGGAAGTTACTAAAGGACTAACAAATACTATTAAAGCAATTGAGAAGCAATTGAATTTGGTGGAAAAGCAAATTCAGCATCTCATTATTAAAGATGCTTTGTTAAAAGAGAAGTATGATAAAATAAGTAAAATCAAAGGGGTAGGCTTATTGTCGCGGTAGTAGTTGCTGAAACCAATGGATTTGAAATTTTTGAAAATCAAAAACAGCTCGTCAGTTATTCAGGATATGATGTGATAGAAAACCAATCGGGAGCAAGAACAGGAAGAACCAGGATATCTAAAAAAGGCAATAGCAGGATCAGAAGAATACTTCATATGCCTGCATTAACTACAGTACAGTATAATGAGCCAGCTTTTAAAGCATTGTATGAAAGAGTTTACAAACGAACTGGAATAAAGATGAAGGGATATGTTGCAGTTCAAAAGAAACTGCTTTGTCTAATCTATGCACTTTGGAAGAAAAATGAGGCGTATATCCCTAATTACAGAATTGAAAATGATACATCCGGTAATGATGAGCCTAAGCCTCTCTTTTCGCTTGGCTCCGAAGGAGACATAAAAGAAATAGCCCCTTGCTGGCGCGAGATAAACATTAATTATAAAATCTTTTAAGAGCGACCTATAAAAAAAAGCTGGTGCGAGGCTGTGCCTCGTACCTCCATCTCTTTCAATAATGCTGTATTTAGGATTTAGTATTAAAATCCATTAATATCTTTCTGATCAAGTATTTTTTCTTACAAAAAATAATTTATATTTTTCTGTATGAGCAGAAAGCTTTGTTCCAAACTTCCTGCAGTTCGAAGTGTTAGCGCTGCGCACTTCGAACTTTAGATAGAAAGGAATTTAATCCCATTACCATGACTATGGCGTACCATTATTTCTTGTCCAGTTATCAATGCTATTTAGATCTCGTTTACTACAAAAACCATTTCAAAACCCAAATAGAATACCTACCTTGTCCTATAATTGTCAAGCAAGCCTCAATGAAATTTCATTTACTTTTTTCACTTAAAGCCTTCTTCCTGCTCCTTTTTATTCCGCTAGACAAGTACCTTTTTTGTTTGTACAGTTATTCGTAAATTAGCCCAACTAATTTTTGTATTATGGAAACAATAATAATGCACCCAAGGAATAAGGAGCAGGTAACAGCGCTTAAGGCTATTGCTAAAGCCTTGAAGGTTGACTTTGAAACGGAGGAGGCTAATTCTTATAATCCTGAATTTACAGAAAAAATTCTTCAAGCCAGGAGAGATATTCAAAATGGCAAAGGTGTAAAAATAGATGTTGAAAACCTGTGGAAGTAATCTTTGCTCCCAAAGCGTTAGAGGATTTAAATTATTGGAAGAAATCCGGAAATAAAATTATCCAAAAAAGAATACAAAAACTTATTTTAGCTATCCAGGAAAATCCATTCGAAGGGATTGGGAAGCCAGAGCAATTAAAGCATAATTTATCAGGATTATGGTCTCGTAGGATAAATCAGGAACACCGCCTGATATATGAGATCAATGAAAGAAATGAGATTGTAATTTTAGATGTTCTATCCCTAAGAGGACATTACTGATAGAGTGCGAAGGGTTCAGAGTGTTAGCGCAGCGCACTTCGAACTTTAGATAAAAAGGATTTTAATCCTACTACCAGTGCCATTATTACTTTTTCTTTTATCAAAGATATTAGACCCATTTCCGCAAAAAATCATTTCAAAACCAAAATAAAATCCCTACCTTGTCCCATAATTGTCAAGTAAGCATCAATGGAATTTCATTTACTTTTTTCACTTAAAACGATCTTTCCACTTCTTTTTATTTTATTCCTATCTATAGAAATAAAAGCCCAAACACTGAATGGAGAAAGTGAACAGCCAGTAAGCGAACAATATGTAAGACCCTCTAAAAACAACGATTCTATATCTTCAGATTCTACTCAAAAAGCAATCAAAAAACTAAACAAACAAAAGAAAAAGGCGGAGCGGCAAGCCAAAAAACTTAATAAATTAAAAACAAAACCAGGGGAGGAAATTTCTAAATCCAGCGCCATCGTAGATCAAAAGTCAGATCAATTAATAGAATCCGTCCTGGCTGAAGATACTACTCAACACCGGAGTAAGGCCCGGAAAAAGCTGAATAAGAATAAGGAAAAACTTGGTAAAACAGCAAAAAAGGAGAAGAGCAAACAACTGAAGAAAGCGGAAGATAAAGTGGTAAATACCCTGAAAAATACCGAGGAAGTTTAAAGAAGCAGAACAAAAAATAAATGAACTCAATCTTTCTCACCCGGATTCTGCCTCGATGCTTCCCGATAATTCAGGTCATTTATGGCGGAAATTTCCAGATACCTACCCTTGATCCCTTCAGCATAATAGCCGCTCCTTTTGTCGGTTACAGGATCAATAAGAAGTTCTCCTCAGGAGTGGGAGCAACCTATAAGTTAACTATCGGTAGGAATACCAATCCAACCAACTGGACAGGCAGCGAATATGGGTACAGGGTCTTTACGGATTATAAGTTGATAAAAGGCTGGTTTGGCCACGGGGAGTTTGAGCAAGTAAACAAAACCATAAAAGAGGTGGACAAAGACGACTATAGAAATAAATGGCAAACAAACGGGTATTTAGGAGTAGGCAGACAAATAGATGCCATAAAAGGACTCAAAATAAATGTGATGTTCCTTTGTAATTTTTTACATGAAGATCTGAAGTATTTCGATCTGGATGCTTTTCAGTTCAGGTTTGGGGTGAGTAAGTAAATTTCCTGCCTAAAGTTTCCTTCTTTTGTTTCACGCAAAGGTCACAAAGTCAAGAACCGCAAAGATTGAGTTTAGGATTTTACGGTATACCAAACACTACTTGAAAATAAAAACTAGAAGACCCTTACCTCTACTCTTTTTACAGAAATTTTAGGATTTTTACAAAACGATAAAGAGACTTACCTGATACAATAACACTACTCCCGAAACCCTTTTCCTACTTATCCTCCACCAATTTTAATAACATCTCCGGTTCATTAGTTGTAATAAAATCTACATCTTGTTTAAGAAAAGTTTCCATTAATGATTGATCGTTAACAGTCCAGATATTTATGGTTAAGTTCTTTTGTTTGGCTTCTTTGATCCAATCCGGGTTCTTTTGTAGAACACCGTAATGGTAGTCCAAACCAAAGAAATTATCCTGTGCCAGTTCAGTAGGGGTTTTATCTCCATTTAAATAAGCCACATTGGCATAAGGCGCCATTTTCATAACCTCTTTACACACATCATAATCAAAGCTGATATAGTCCACCCATGCCTGGGCTTTTAATTTCTCTACAAGGTCTACTACCTGGTGTGACAATGCAATGGAGCTTTCTTTTCCTAATTCGGAGGCTTTTATCTCAAGGATAAGTTTGGTCTTATTTTGTTGGATTCCGGCCTTCAAATAACTTTCAAGGGTAGGTAAACTTTCCCCGTTGGTTAGTTTGATCTTTGTTAAATCGTCAGACATTGATTTGGCTATGGAAACATTTTGTATTTCTGGATCATGATTAATATAAGGAACAGCGTCTGCGGACATATGTACATCAAATTCACTTCCTTCACAACCCATAGCTATCGCATGTTGTAAAGCGGCAATGGAGTTTTCCGGAACACCGGTATTTTTCCATGCGCCACGGTGGGCGATCACTTTATTTCTGATAAATTCATCCATTACGATTCTGAAGGTATCCGTCAATTCTCCTTTTGAGGTTTTTGCCTTAACAATAACATCTAACCATTTAGTATTTGATGGGGTCTTGCTTTTAAGGATCGAAAGTTTATGGTTCTTATCTATTTTAAATAAACGCGCATTTTCTCCCTCAATGGTTATGGATTCTATTTCAGTCTCGATATCAGGATTTAATTTTACCTGGCCTATTTCATTTTCCATTTTTGAAAAAGTATAATTGGAAAGATAAAAAGTTGATTGTTCCTTGTTTTGCCCCAGGCAATTCATAATCAAAAAGGCCATTTGAGATAAAATTATTAAGATTGATTTTTTCATAATCCTGTTTTAATTTTTAATTCCTGGAAAACGTTGATGTAATCCCAAATTGATAAAAAACTCCTCTTACTCCTCCTCGGGTCCCGCAATAAACTTAATCAAATAAATATCATCATCGCCATTCATATAAAGGGCATCAAATTTTACTTTGTCTTTTTGGGCCTTTTTCAGATAGGAATCTACGATGTTTCGAAGGTTGCAGGAAGAAATCAGGTTTTTGGAGTTGGTGTAGTCTTCAACTACTTTATAAGGCTGCAAAGGTTCCGAAAAGAGGTAGATTTCTTTGGTATCTATTTTTTCTACTCGGGCCATTTCCCTTTCGTCCATATTTTTTAACACAAAGGAGGAAACGATCAGGAAAAGTAAAAGAATTAGTAGGGCATTTTTATATAGGGGCTTGGGGTATGAGGTGCGGGGTTTGGAGAAATTTACCTGGAATTTCTTGCTTACTTTCTTTAAATCATTCATTCTCATAGGATTTTGTGTTGCTTTCTTTTAATTAGCAAATAAACACATTAACAAATTATCACATTAATTTTAATCCTGAAATAAAAGATCAACGGCATCTTCATGACCTCTTTGACGGGCCATGTCTACGGGTGTCAGACCGCTTTTGGTACGGAGGCTTCTGTCGGCATTGTATTTTAATAACAGACGAATCATTTCAAGTTCGCCATGGTCAGCGGCCTGGTGTAGCGGGGTAATGTCCTGTTGCTGACGGGCATTTACTTCTGCACCGTGTTCCAATAATATTTTTGTGATCTCATAGTTTCTATTGGCAACGGCTGAATGAAGTGGCATAACCCTGAAAGTATTGCTTGACCGGATGTTAACCTCTGCTCCTTTGGATAAAAGGTATTTTACGGCTTCCACATGACCGAAAAAACAAGCCAGTCCAAGTGCAGTAAAACCATCTTCGGAGAAAGTATGAATCAACTGGTCATTGTCATCCAATAATTCCTTCAGTCGATTGAGGTTCCCGGCCGCAGAGGCTTCAAAATGATCGGGAAGGTATCCTTTTTGTAAAAGCAACTCCCGGATCTCATTACGGCCATAGTAAATGGTAAGTAAAAATAAAGTTTCACCATTTTCAGCACGATGATTAATAAGCTGAGGATGTGTATTCAGGTAATCATCCACTTTATCAATATCGTTGTCTTTTAATGCTTCAAATATTTCTTCAGGATTTTGCATGTCGTTTTAAGCGCTATAGGCAATACTTCAAGGTTTCTAATTTGTTACACAGTTTCCAGTACTGTAGAGAATATAACGAATTTATCAGGAAATTTGTCGTAAAATTCTTGTAACAATCCGGGAGAATAATTTTCCTGGTAATCTTCCACATCCCACATATTGTTGGCAAAGTACTGTATACAATACGTAGTACCTCCATTATCTTCCTCGTTCAAAAGCTTAAAAATCCTGTATTCTGTAAAAGCGCTGGTTTTCATTGCTTTTGGAATATGAATTTCTTTGGCCCATGCCAGCCATTCCTCATGAACATCGTTCTCTATATTGATGGTCAAATTGTATAGTATCATCAAATTGTATTTTGCTCAAATATAGAAAGATTATAAATCGCGAATAGCTTTTAATCTATGGCTTCGGATAAAAAATTGCTTCGAATTTTTATTTGGTAATAAAATTTAAAGCTAGACTTAAAACCTGATTATTGAAAGAAATAGGGACTTACTATCTTATAAAACTTTTCTTTCAATCCAACCATATTTTAGAATTCTGTAAATGAGGAATTTCAATATTTAAAGTAAATAAACTTAACTTTATCATTTAATAACAAAAGAAAAACTAACATTTAATATGAGAAAAAAAATTGTTGCCGGCAACTGGAAAATGAACAAAGACCTGAAAGAAGGTTTACAACTTGCTTCTGAAGTTGTTAATATGGCTAAAGATGAAGTGAATACAGATGCAATCCTCGTATTGTGTACGCCATTTATTCATCTTTCTTCCGTTTCTAATTTATTGACCGGCCAAAATAAAGTATTCCTTGGCGCTCAGAATTGTTACACAAAAGCAAGCGGAGCATACACCGGAGAGGTTTCAGTTTCTATGTTGAAATCTGTGAATGTCGCCTACGTAATTATTGGTCATAGCGAAAGAAGGGAATATTTCAAAGAAACCAACCAGCAATTGGCCGATAAGGTGAACATCGTTTTAGAGAACAACCTGAAACCTATTTTTTGCTGTGGGGAAACGTTGGAAGAAAGAAATTCAGGAAAGCATATAGACATAGTGAAATCACAAATAGCCGAAAGCCTTTTCCATTTGTCTGAAGAAAAAATAAAAGAAGTGGTGATCGCTTATGAGCCGGTTTGGGCAATAGGCACAGGGGTAACAGCTTCAAGCGATCAGGCTCAGGAGATGCACAAGGTGATAAGAGATCATTTGAAAGGAAAATTTGGAGCGCAGGTTTCAGAGAACCTTTCTATTCTTTATGGCGGAAGCTGCAAACCATCCAATGCCAAAGAACTTTTTGCCTGTCCTGATATTGATGGCGGATTGATTGGTGGAGCTTCTCTGGTGTCCAGAGATTTTATTGATATCGCAAAAAGCTTTTAATTAACAATTCCTTTTAATATTTAAAAACATAAATAATAAAGCTTTGAACTTCGAGTTTAAAGCTTTATTGACATCGTCTGTTCTTATGAATATTCTATTGTATATACCGCTACTTTTAAGCTCATTATTCTTGTCGGATTATAAAGTAAAAAGCCAGGTACCCGACATTTGCCGGGTGTACGGTGCCATTTATGTGGAAACCCAAAATAGAAACCGTGCCGATATGATGGTTTACGTAGACAAGGACGGCGCATTTCCCGAAATGAAAGTTTTTGTACAGGAAAATCAATTTTATGCTGACAGGCCGGGAATGTGGTATTTTACAAATGACCGCTACCAAGCCGATTTTGTTATTTTCATTGAAAAAGAAGAGGGAAGAACAAGGCATATCATATCCTATACTGACCTGGAATCGGAAGCAGGGTGCAGACAATAGCAGATTTTATCAAAAAACTTTTGAGTAAAAAATGGATTTCATAGAAGTAAGGTTGATAACCAGCCCGGAAGCATCTGATATTCTAATTGCCGAACTTTCAGAAATCGGTTTTACGATGTTTGAAGAAGATCCCTCCGGATTTAAAGGTTATATTGAGGGTAATGCATTTAATAAATCCTTATTTGATGACGTTATTAAAAAATATCAAGGCGTTTTTCCTATTGAATGTTCAATTGAAGAAATAAAAAAAATAAACTGGAATGAGGAATGGGAGAAAAATTTTAATCCTATTGAAATTAATGGAATATGCAGAATTCGAGCCTCATTTCATCCGTACAAGCCTGAGTTTAAATATGATATTGTAATAAACCCCAAAATGTCATTTGGAACAGGGCACCATAGTACCACGGCTTTAATGATTGAATTTCAGCTCGAACAAGAATACAAAGGGAAGTATGTTGCTGATATAGGTTGTGGCACTGGCATTCTGTCAATAATGGCTGCCAAGCTGGGCGCCAAAAAAGTTGTGGGCTTGGAAATTGAAGACTGGTCGGTGGAAAATGCCAGGGAAAATGTGGCTGAAAATAACTCCCGGGATGTTCAAATTTATGAAGGAACAGTTGGCCAAGTATTTACGGACGAAGTATTTGATATAGTGCTTGCCAATATAAATAAAAATGTATTGCTGGAAGAAATGCCTCAGTACAAAAAGATATTAAAACCCAAAGGGGAATTGTTGCTTAGTGGGTTTTATAAAGAGGACATTATTGATATAGAAAAGAGAGCCGCTCAATTTGGACTTGAAAAAAAAGATTTTAAAATAAAAGAAAATTGGGCGGCTGTATTGTTCAGGAACGATTAATAGTATGCATAAAATTTTAAAAGCTATTGGATTTTGTTTGTTGATTGGAAGCTCCTGTCTATCCTATGGTCAATCCATTCAACTAACAGAAGATCCCGAAGAGTTTTCTAAAAACCTGCAACTGATGTTGGCAGGTACGAATAATGCAGAGGCAAGATTAACAGCCGATGAGTTTGGCGCCTTATGGACAAGCGGGAAGCTTTCGGAAAGCCAACGCAAACAATTAATCAGTATAGGGTTAAAAATGCAGAAAAGGAGATTTAAAGCTCTCCCGGGCTTTAACCACTTAATCGGGGCAATAAACGCGGCCGTGAATATTGATAATATTTCAACTGGAGAGCTTGATAAAGTGTTGGCTGTTACGGAGAAAGTATTAGACAAACAGGACAACAACAAAGTGGTTTTCAGGTACCTGGAAACCATGAATTTACTTTTTCAAAAAGATGCCCTTTATCGGTCCAATTATAATTCGCTGCTTGTCGACGGCGGAAGTTATTCTTTTGAATATGCAGAACTTGCAGAGCCGGCAACTATTTCCTTAGATGACCAGCCTTTGGAAGAGGTTGAAGAATCGGAAAGTGAGGATGACTGGGGAGACGGATGGGGAGACGACAGTTGGGACACATCTTCTGATACCGGTCAAGTTTCTACGGACTATGATGCTGTAGCAGCTACTACAGAGGTTATTCAACCTCCAATACAGGGACCTGTTATTAAGTTTGACAAAGTAAACCTTACAGTTAAAACAAATTATGATTCCTCCAAAATCATGGGGACATCCGGGCATTACCTGTTTTTAACAGAAACATTTGTAGGGGAAGGAGGAAAGTTTGACTGGAGTGCAGCAGGCTTAGACCCGGCTAAAGTATATGCTGCATTTACCAAATATAACTTTAAAATTAAAAGTCCCTCAATAGATGCGGAAAAGGTAAGCCTTTTTTATCCGGACATGGTGGATCAGCCCATAGAAGGCGTTTTTGAATACAAAAGTAAAAAACACAAAGGTCCTGACGATGCACAATACCCAAGGTTTAAATCATACAGCAACAATATTAAGGTCAAGAATATTGGCGAAAACCTAAGCTACGTCGGTGGATTCGCTTTAGGAGGAAATAAAGTCTACAGTTCCTCAGTAAACCAGGGTTTGGCAACTATAAAAGTAATTATTGACGGCGTTGAGAAGTTTCAAACTACTTCCAGGAAATTTCAGTTGGGAGATAGCTTAGTAGAGGCAAAAAGGGCTTCAATGATTATTTATCAAAAAAACGATACCATTGTACATCCTGCGATACAGCTGAAGTACAATAAAAATTCCAAGGAACTTACGATTAAAAGGGATGAAGGAGGATATAAAAACATGCCCTTTTTTGCGAGTTATTTCAAGACCAATTTCATAGCAGACGTAATTCACTGGAATGTAAAATCTGACAGCCTCGATATAGCGATACTTGGTGCAAGAAATCAGGTACCGGCAATTTTTGCATCCGAGGATTATTTCAGTGATACGGGTTTTGACGAATTAAAAGGTCTTTATTCTTTTCATCCGCTTCAACTGGCAGTCAATTATTCCAATTCCACTAAATCCAGAACCTTTTATACGCCAGACCTGGCTGCAAAATACCGGCTCAACCCCAACCTTGTAAAGTCAGCTATGGTCGAGCTTCACCAGAGAGGTTTTGTTGATTTAAATTTTGTTACAGGGGAAGTATTTATTAACGATAAAGCCATTCATTATACCAAGGCAAGATGGAACAAGAAGGATTTTGACAATATGCTAATCCCTTCTTTAATTGCCTCTAAGCCAAATGCCACCCTGAACCTGGACAAACAAAGAATGACCATCAGGGGAGTAGATCAGTTTTCTCTCAGCGATTCTTTGAATACATATATTCGTCCGACAAATTCTGAAATAATTCTTCTTAAAAACCGTGACTTTCTTTTTAGCGGGACCATCAATTCCGGGAATTTTGAATTTTATGGATCAAATTTCAAGTTCAGATACGACAGTTTTGTAGTAAGTATGCAACTCATTGACAGTATTAAACTTACAGTGACGTTTGAGGACGAAAATGGAAAAAAGACACAACGACAGCTGGATAATCAACTCGAATTCTCCTCAGGAATCTTATATATAAGTGATCCTTCTAATAAGTCTTCCAGAAAGCGATATCCTCAATACCCTATTTTCGATGCAACCACCGGCGCCATCGTTTATTTTGATGGAAAGGAAATTAACCGAGGTGCATACGATAGAAGCATCACCTTTGATATTCCTCCTTTCCGTATTGATAGCTTGAGTGCCAGTGATCCTGCAACCATAGGCTTCGAAGGCACCTTTAAGTCTGACGGGATGTTTCCTGAATTCAAGGAAAGGCTTAAAGTCAGAATAGATGGTTCATTAGGTTTTGATCATAAAATTCCTGCTTCGGGTTATCCCTTATATGGAGGTATTTATAAAGGAGATGCAGATATGGGCAGTGTCCTTTCTATGTCCGAAAAGGGCTTGAGAGGTGGCGGAACAATTGAATATTTGACCTCGACCTTTTCTTCTAAAGAGTTTATCTTTTATATAGATTCCGTAAAAACAAGGGGAGCAACGGCCAAGGTAAGGGCCGGAACACTTGATGGAGCTTCTTATCCCCAAATTACAGCAGACAATTATAAAATGACGTGGCTGCCTAAAAAGGATACCCTGTTATTTGCCAACATCAAAGAACCTATTCAGCTTTATGACAATACAGCCACTTTAAATGGAAGGGTTAACCTTTCCACTAAAGGCCTTTTCGGGAATGGAACTTTGGTTACAAGAGGATCAGAATCAGTTTCGGATTATTTTACTTTCAGGGAAAAAGGATATTTGGGACGCAAAGCCAAATTCATAGTTAAGACTAATGATCCGGCCAAGGCTGCTTTTCAAGGAGATGACGTAAAGCTGGATTTCAATTTAGAAGAAAATTATGCTAAAATTTCCCCTGAGGTTGAAGGAGCTGCTGCATTGAGTTTTCCATATTCAAAATATAAATCTTCCATAAATGAAGTAATATGGAAGCTTGATGAAAAGAAAATTCTGATGAGCGTACCTGAAGGAAGCGACTTAGAATCCTCTTACTTTTATTCCACCCGAAAAGACCAGGATTCACTCGTATTTAATGCCACCAGTGCAGAATATGATATTCCGCAGCAAATTTTAAATATTAAGGGAATACCTTATATAAAAGTCGCAGATGCTAAAATTATTCCATCGAAAGGAGAAGTGTCTATAAAGGAAAACGCCAGTTTTCAACCTCTGACCGAGGCAGACCTTCTGATCGATACCTTAAACGAGTTTCACTCATTATATGATGGGAATATAAATATTCTTTCCAGGAATAAATTTACCGGTAATGCCAAATACAGGTTTGTTAATACTGTGAAGGATACTTTCTCTATCAGTTTTGATCGTTTTGAATTGGAGAATAAGGATTCACAAGGTAATGAGATTGAAATGCAGACCGTATCCAGCGGAACGGTAAGAGAAGAGGATAAATTGCTTATAGCGCCTAAGATGTACTACAAGGGAAAAACTACCATGTACGCGCACAGAAAAGCCTTAGAGCTAAATGGATTTGTAAAACTGGACCTGGATAAATTTGAGGGATATAATAAATGGATAGCCTATAAAAGGACTGAGGATGTAGACGAAATCGTCATTGATTTTGATAACAACGTTACCGATAAAAATGAAAAGCTTGTTTCAGGAGTTCACTTAGATGCCGGAACGAACAATATGTACTTTACTTTTGCCAACTCCAAACACAAACCGATAGATCATAATGTTTTTCTGGGAAGTGGCATGTTGTCCTACAATTTGGAAAGCAAACAGTTCAGGCTGATCAATGAAGCAAAAGATAAAGGGCAATCTTTTGAAGGCAATAGTATGACCTATGATGAAGAAAATTCGCTGTTAAAGTTTGAGGGAAAATTGAACCTGGTAAGGGATAGTAAGGCAATTGATGTGGTTTCTGCTGGATATGGAGTGATTAAAATTGATAGCGGAGTTTACAGATTCAATTCTTTGTTAGGAGTGAATTACGACATTCCGTCCAAAGCTACCGAACTGATGGTGGCCAATTTAAAAGAAGTGCTTGAAAATACAAATGCCGCACCTTCTACTACAGACAGAACAGATCTGCTTTATAGAATTGCGGCTATTGCAGGAAATCCCGCAGCTAAAACTTATGAAGAAAAGTCTGCAACAGATAACATTCCTCTGTCTGGCGCTTCTCCCCAGTTTTTGAAAACCGTTGTGCTGTCTGATGTTAATTTCAAATGGTCCGAAGCCTTCAAATCCTTTTACAGTGTGGGGAAAATAAATCTTTCCAATGCGATGGAAACAGACCTTAATGCCAGGATAAATGGATTTATTGAGATAAGAAAGATGCCGAATTCGGGCGAAGTATTTTCACTTTACCTGGAAGCCACAGCCGGCACATATTATTTCTTCAGGTTTGAAGCCAATAAGTTGTGGGTATTTTCTTCTGACGAGGATTTTAATGATGCCATTGCTTCCAAATCCAAAGGTGAAAGTGTTAAACCAGGGCAGTACACATTTGTTTTAAGCAATATGGCTGACATGCTTACCTACATTAACCGCTTTAGGAGAAATTATTTCGGAATAGAAGAGCCCTATAAATTTGAAGGAACCAAGGAGCAAGTGGAAGAAGAGAAAGTTGAAGAAGTCAAACAAGATACTGACGACGGCTTTTAGATTTTGAGTTGGAAGCGGGGAGTTAGGAGTAGGAAGTAATTTTAGCTTCCCACTTCCCATATTAAATCCATTTAATTTCAATAAAAATTGGATTAATATTAAACTTAATGTTACATTTCTGTAAAACAGCTATTGCCTAATATTTTTTTTCTTCTCTATATTTGAAACTAATCAGGGCTGTAGAAAGTTAGGTTAATATCAAAATATAAAGTGTATAAAATTTTTTAAATGGACATTCTTTTGATTTCTGTGGGAGTGGTTATGGCTTATTTATTGGGCTCATTACCAACTGCCGTATGGTTAGGGCAAGGTTATTTCGGAATTGATATCAGGAATTACGGAAGCGGGAACGCAGGGGCTACCAATACTTTCAGGGTTTTGGGCAAAAGAGCCGGAATGATAGTAATGCTTCTGGACGTTTTTAAAGGATGGACGGCTACTTCTCTTGCCACCATTTTGTGGTTTCTTGAGTATGTCCCGGAGGGCGATTTAATTATTTATAAATTGATTTTTGGGATCATTGCTGTAATAGGGCATATTTTTCCCGTATACGAAAGGTTTAAAGGTGGAAAAGGTGTAGCAACATTACTAGGGATGGTTTTATCCATACACTTACCTGCGGCATTACTTTGTATAGGAATTTTCTTCCTCGTTCTCCTCTTGTCAAAGTATGTTTCCTTAGGTTCTATGATCGCGGCGCTGTCATTTCCCTTATTATTGCTTATTCCCAGGTTTAATCCGGAAGAGCCTTTGTTAATAATCTTTGGTTTTGCAATGTTCGCCATTGTGGTTCTTACACACCAGAAAAATATAAAACGTATTATCTCAGGGGAGGAAAGTAAAACTATATTAAAAATTAAAAGATAAAAGCTTGCTGGAAATATATAATTTTCGGTGATGGAATATTTAATTAGTTTTAAAATCGTTTTATAAAATTCATAGTTTCCATTTCTAAAATAAAATTGAAACCTTATTTGTGGCTTAGAAGTTTTCCTTCAAGGAGGCCTGCAAATAATTCATCTGAAATAGATAGTAAATGCCAAACTTTACGTTTTTAAGCTTTCAACATCTCTATAAATACATTATGAAAAAATTCATAGTTCTTGTAAACATGATCTTACTGGCGACCCTTATGATGTGCCAGGCTCAAAATAAAGATAAAGGTGATTCTGACATAATAATGCCAAATGAGGAGCAGATTAATGAGGAGTTGTTGATAACAAAAATAATTAGCCAGTATCACTATAGAAAGCTTCCCCTCGACGACTCTTTATCTTCAGTTATTCTTAAAAATTATATTGAAGCGCTGGATCCGGGGAAACAATACTTTCTTGCCTCAGATATTAAAGATTTTCAAGTTTATAAGAATACACTGGACGACGACCTGAAGAATGGAAATCTGGTGCCTGCCTATCATATTTTCAATATCTTCAAAAAACGCGTAGAAGAAAGAAACACTTATATTCTTGCTTCTATGGCTAAAGAATATGACTTCACCGTAGATGAAACCTACAATACGGATAGAGAGAAGGCACAGTGGTCGCAAAACAGTCAGGAGTTGAACGAAGTTTGGAGAAAATACCTTAAGTATCAGGCATTAAGCCTTAAGCTTACCGGTAAAAAATGGGACGAGATAGCTAAAGTGATAAAGGACAGGTATAGAAATATAGCTAAAATGATGAATCAGTATAACACCACTGATGTATTTCAGCTTTATATGAATGCTTTTACCGAGGCCTATGATCCTCATACAAGCTATTTTTCTCCTACTACTTCGGAAAACTTTAAAATTGAAATGAGTCAGTCCCTTGAGGGAATTGGCGCCAGGCTTCAAACCGATAATGATTATACCAAAGTATCTGATGTAGTAATTGGCGGACCTGCTTTCAAAAGCAATCTGCTTCACAAGGATGACAAAATAATAGGTGTAGCTCAGGGTAAAGATGGCGAAATGGTGGATGTAGTCGGCTGGAGAATTGATGAGGTGGTGAAATTGATCCGGGGGCCGAAATCTACCATTGTTCGTCTGCAAATTATTCCTGCAAGTGAAGGAGCCAATTCTCTTCCTAAAGAGATTTCTATTGTCAGGGATAAGGTGCATCTTGAAGACCAGGTGGCTAAGAAAGAAGTGATCAACATTATGCATGAGAATAAACCTTATAAAATAGGTATAATAGATATTCCACAGTTTTACCTTGACTTTGAAGGCGCACAGAAGAAAGAAAAAGGCTTTAGCAGTACTACTGCCGACGTAAGAAATATTTTAAAAGAATTGATGGAGGAGAAAGTAGACGGAGTAATAGTAGATCTTCAGTTTAATGGCGGTGGTTCCTTGTCAGAGGCAATCGACCTGACAGGGCTTTTTATAACAGATGGACCAGTTGTTCAGGTAAGGAATTCAGATGGTTCGATCGAAGTAGGTCGTGATTCCGATCCTGCTGTGGTTTATAACGGCCCTTTGTTGGTTTTGGTAAATAAGTTCAGCGCTTCAGCCTCCGAAATATTTGCGGGTGCCATCCAGGATTATAAAAGAGGTGTGGTAATTGGAGATCAGACTTACGGTAAAGGAACTGTTCAGAACCTGCTAGATTTGGATAGATTTATGTCTAAGCTGGGAGACGATAAAAAATATGGACAGGTAAAATTAACCTTTGCTAAATTTTACCGGGTGACAGGTAGCAGTACCCAAAATAAAGGCGTAATTCCCGATATTTCATTGCCATCCATTTTTGATGATGGAACCTATGGGGAAAGTACCCAACCGAGTGCCTTGCATTGGGATCAAATTTCACCTACCGCATTTAAGGAAACCAATTATGTATCCAATGATCTTGTTAAGAATTTAAAAACACAGCATGAACAAAGACTGGTAAATGACAAGGATTTAATTGAGCTTAAAAAAGAAGTCGCTGAGGTTGAAAAGCGTCGAAAAAACACACTTGTCTCCTTAAATGAGGCAAAACGTCTTAAGGAAAAAGAAGAGATTAAGACTGAAGATAAATTAGGTTTGAATGAACTGGACGGAGAACTTGGAAATCCTGAAGACGACTCTACGGAAGAAAATAAGAAGCCTGAAGACAAACCGAAAGTAATAAATGATCCCTACCTGAAAGAAGGCGCTAAAATACTTGCCGACCTGATTAGTACCGTAGGATAAATCTTAATAAGAGTTCTATAAAGATTGAAGGCACCCGAAAGAGTGCCTTTTTTCTTTTAACCCATTGAAATTTAGTACTTCATGAGGGGTTATTATCCATCACTTTTTTGCATATTTGCCTTTTCTCCTAATTAGACCATTCACCTTTGTTTTAAGATGCGGATATTTTTGGCTTTAGTAACACTACTCCTCCTTTCTTCAGCTTGCCTAAGTCAAAGCAACAGACTTGACAGTTTGATAAAGGTACTGAGCCAAATGCCGGAGGATACCAACAAAGTAAATCTTATGAATATTCTGTCGGATGAATACCGCAGAATGCGGAATAAAGCTGCTTTATCTTACTGCCAAAGAGCTTATGAGCTTTCAAGAAAAATCGATTTTGAAAAAGGTAAGGGAGAATCTGCGTTTCGAATGGGAAGATATTATGGCTCGGTAAACGATTCATCAAAAGCAATCAATAATTATAAAAGGGCCGAAAGCATATATAAAAAGATCGCGTTTGAAAAAGGCATAGCTGCCTGCAGCAATAACATAGGAATAGTATACCTTAATTGGAGCAATTTTGAGCAGGCAAAAAGGTACTTCACCAAATCACTGGCCTTATATTCCGCATTGGACGACAAGAATGAAATGGCCGGGAGTTCGATTAATCTTGGAATTTCTTATGAGAATCTCGGTTATCTTTCAAAAGCCCTTTCCTATTATTTTGAAGCGCTTAAGCTTGATGAAAGTACCGGATACAAAGAAGGAGAAGCCTATGATTACAACGCTATAGCCATTGTTTACAAGAAGAAAGGCGACCTTTTAAAAGCGTTGGAGTTTCATAAGAAAGCATTAAGCATCAATAGGGAAATGAAAAGTGAGTATGATGAAGCCAGTACTTTGGTTAATGTATCGATGGTTTATAAGGAACTGGACCAGTTCGATGAGGCGTTGTCTGCTTTAAATAAAAGTTTAAAAACATTTGAAGCATTGGACCATTTGAGAGGACAAACCATCGCGCTTCATAATATCGGCGCGGTCTATCTTAAACAGTCTAAACCTAATGAAGCCATTAAATATTTTAATCGGTCTTTAAAGGCTGGAGAAGGAAGCCCCTACGAAAGGTCTCTTTTAGAAAATCTTGCATTTTTGGCAGATGCTTATATAAAAAGCAATGATGCCGACCGGGCTGTAAAAATTGCTTCTAAGGCATTGCCGATAGCAGAAGAGAAAAATTCAATTGAACATCTATCTCATCTAAATCGCATTTTATATGATGTATATAAGTTGAAAAACAATCATAAGGCGGCACTCTATCATTATGAACATTATATATCTTTTAAAGATAGCCTGGCTGCCAAAGAAAAAGACTTAGCGTACAAAGAGCTTCAAACCAAATACGAAACACAAAAAAAGGAGCAGCAAATAGAGTTATTAAACAAAGAAAAAACACTTCAGGCAGCAAATATTGAGAAAAAGACACTTTTACAATATTTTCTGATGGGCTTGATTTTTCTTGTTGTGGTGTTCTCAGTTATCCTGATTATAGTTTATAGAAAACGGCAAAATGCCAAGCGGATGTTATTAAGCGAACAGCTTAAAAATGAGAAAATTGAAGCTGAAAGGTTGCTTGAGCTCGATCATTTAAAATCCAGATTTTTTGCAAATATTGCCCATGAATTCAGAACACCTTTAACATTGATTACCGGCCCGGTGGAAAATTTGCTGGAGGAAGTAAAGAATAAGTACTATAAGGATCAATTGACATTGGTTAAGAGAAATGCTTCACGGCTTTTGCGCCTTATCAATCAATTATTAGACCTAAGCAAACTGGAGTCGGGCATTACTAAGCTTGAGTTATCAAAGCAAGACTTTATTTCTTTTATAAAGGGCATTACTTTTTCTTTCCAATCTTTAGCAGATGAAAAGGACATCCGGCTTGAAATTCACTCCGATATTGATTCGCTGTTGATGGATTTTGACAGAGACAAATTGGAAAAGATCATGTACAATCTTCTATCCAATGCTTTCAAATTTACGCCTCAATTGGGAACGATAAGTGTAGGGCTGGAAAAGGGTAAAAAAAAGGAAAAAGATTGGATGCGTATAAAAATTTCCGATACGGGAATGGGAATTCCAGACAAAGATTTATCGATGATCTTCAACCGGTTTTACCAATCAGATAATGCCCAGACCCGGAATGTTGAAGGCAGTGGTATAGGTTTGGCCCTTACAAAAGAATTGGTAGAGCTTCATGGAGGTGAAATAATGGCAGAAAGCGTCCTGGGAGTTTCAACGAGTATATACTTCACCTTACCAATAAAGAACCAGGAAGCTATAGAGGTTTCTTTTACAGAAGAAACCAATCTTGTGATAAGAGAAATTGATGATCTTATAATTAATACACCTTTGACAGAGAAGCCCGAAACGTTGCTCGGGATGATAGAAAAATCGGAGATTGTGTTAGTGATAGAAGACAATGCAGAGGTCAGGAGTTTTATCCGAAGTTCATTGAGCGGCGCTTATCAGATTCTGGAAGCCTCGGATGGAGATGAAGGATTGTTAATAGCAAAAGAACAAGTTCCGGATATTATCATTTCTGATGTCATGATGCCGGGTAAAGACGGTTATGAAACCTGCAGGTTATTAAAACAGGACGAAAAAACGAGTCATATTCCTGTAATTCTCCTGACCGCTAAATCCGGAATAGAAAGCAAACTTGAAGGCCTGGAAACCGGCGCAGATGATTACCTGTCAAAGCCATTCAATACCCGTGAACTTCTTGTCAGGATCAAAAACCTGTTGACCTCAAGGAAAAAATTAAAGGAGAAGTACCTGGACATCGTTTTGGAGAATAAGGCCAATGAAAAAGTAGCGCCTATTGAAGATGCATTTCTGACCAGAATAAGAGAAATAGTCGAATCTCATCTTGATGATGAACTGTTTTCCATAGAAGACCTGAGCAGGGAGGTAGGAATGAGCAGGACGCAAGTACACAGAAAACTTAAAGCTCTGACAAATCAATCCGCAAGTCAGTTTATGCGAATGGTAAGGCTACACCATGCAAAAAGTTTATTGAAGAAAGGTCGGTACAATGTTTCTGAAGTTGCCTATAAAGTAGGCTTTAACTCTTCTACTTATTTTTCTACTTGTTACGCCGAGTTTTATGGCTATGCACCAAGCGAGGAAAATCCGTAATTCTTCCTTAAACTAATTTTAATCTGACCTCATTTTTCATTTTATCTGTTAAAAATCCATAAAATAAAGGCTTTGCAACATAAATTAATGCATTTGCAACATAGCTTAATGCCGGTCCCCGCTTAATTTTTTGTCTTTGTATTGAAATTAATTCATACAAAAACACATACAAGCAATGAAAACTTTAACCGCAATTATTCTCCTGTTAAGTCTTTTTTTTACGCTTTTTTCTTGTAAAGAAGACGATGATAAAGAACTCGACCAAAATGTAAAAAATGAATCTTTTGCAGAAGTAGTTTCTAACGGAGGAGTCCCTGAACCAGTGGTCGAAAAAGAAGAAATTCAGGATTCTACTACTTCCGAAGAACTTTTACCTGACCAGTCAGTCTGGAAATGTGTAACAAAAAAATACAGCGTAGTAGATGGGAATAGCGAATTTCCCTTATTCAATCCCAATGCTTCCGTAATTTATCCGGGAAGCTTGCTACAAGGCAAGACGTTAAAAAATGCTTCTCCTTCCATCATACCAGTAAAAAGAGCAGGAGGGACTATTTCAATAGATATTATAGATGGGTCAGCACAACCTTCATTTAGTGTGGAGGAAGTGACCAAAGGAAGCATTGCAACAGCAGCCAATAAAATCATAGGGGAAAGCACAGGCATTGTACCGGCTAATTTTAACTTTACCGTTGAGCAGGTACAATCGACGGAGCAATTGGCTATTAATCTGGGTCTGGACGTAAAAACACAATTCGTGGAGGTAGCGGCTCAGTTTAGTTTTAGAAAGGATAAGGAATA
>DASPJL010000036.1:0-4887 GCA_035628645.1 Cytophagales bacterium
CGAGAGCAGCTCGGATGTAAATGTGTTCTTTGACGATCTGAAAGTGACGCAGGTGGAAACACCAGTGAGGTCGCATACGGATTATTATCCCTTTGGATTGACCATTGCAGGACTAAGTGGGGAGAGTGCAGGGACGAATCCTAACAAGTATCTCTACAATGGCAAGGAGTTGCAGGATGAGGAGTTTGGTGGCATACCACTGGATTGGCTGGATTATGGGGCTAGGATGTATGATCCTGCTTTGGGAAGATGGCATGTGGTGGATCCTATGGCTGAAAAAGCAAGAAGATGGAGCCCATATACTTATGCTTTTGACAATCCAATGCGGTTTATAGATCCTGATGGAATGATGAATGCGGATGCTGTTGATCGGGATGCACAAGTAAGGCATAGTGACCAACTAAGAAGATCGGGAATAATTCGGATAGCAGGTGCTGCTGGTGGAGGAAGCAGTGGCGGCATTGATCCAAATGGAACACCAGGTACTACCGCTAGAAATGGAGGGACATATCAAGTAGGAGGTGGAGTTAGAGGTGGAATACCTTTAGTATATGGAGGTGGAGAGGGTGTGACAAACTGGTCATCTGGTTCATCTTCAAATGGCTCCTCTTCAGGTGATTTCTCTCCAGGCGATGGCAGCTCAAGGGGGGATGATGGATCAGTTGGTGCTCCAGGTACCCTTGAAAGCTTGATACCATTTTGGGGTTCAGGTAGAGCAGCCGTTAATGATTTTCAAAATGGGAATTATGGTTGGGCTGCTTTTAATACAGCCATGGCTATTTCAGATGTATTTTTGGTAAAATCAATGGTGGTAGGAGCAGGAAAGCTTGCTGCAGGAACGGCTTTTAAAACCGGAAGTCATTCTTGGGGTGCAACTAGGGCTTGGCTTGGAAGGACCGGGCAAGCACAGAAAGGACAGCATATGCACCATTGGTTGTTTCAAAGAAACCAAGGAATAGGCAAGTACGTGCCTAATGCCATTAAAAATCAACCTTGGAATTTAATGCCAATGCCTAGTTCGCAGTTTCATCGAGCTCTACATGGCTTTGGTGATATGAATATTGCTGAAAGAATGTGGTATGGTACTCCCGCTTGGTTTAGATCGGGTACATTAGGTACCGGGGGAGACTTAGTTAATCAAGTTAGATAAGTATGATAGACGAAATTATTTTTCCGATAATCACTTTTGATAAGTACGCATTTAGTATAGTAGAAGACAAAGATAAATTAACTACTACGACTTCGGCAGGAGTAAAGAATGGGTTATTTGATAATTTATTGATAGTAGATAAAACTGGAAAAACTTTTAAGGTTAAAGATGTAAAAAAGCTTCATCCCATAGGGCCTTTTTGGGGTTATAATATTTTCTTAAATCAGAAAATAAAAGTAGAGCTTCAATTAAAACCAATTGAACCTGAATTATCTTTAACAGACATAAAAGAACGAATACTGAAAATATTTAAAAAGGATAAATATTTTTGGGAGTCAGGCGGTAATCTTAATGAATTGATTGGGTTAGTTGAAAATGCAAAGACTATAGAAGAGTTATTTTATCAATTGGGAGGAGTTATAAATAAACAATATAAAACGAACTAGGGACCCCACTACCATTACCGCGGCTTGTGCCCTCACCATAGCCGTCAATCTAAGAGAAAAGGTCAAAGGAAAACAAACTAAAATCAATTTTAAACAGGAAAATCAAGAGTTTTTCTAATTATGTGAACAAGTTTGTATCAGCCGAACGAATAGAATCGGTTGCTAAACAAACGGGATTCAAACGACGGACTTCTATTATTAGCCCGGAATCTTTTTTAAATACTTTATTTTTTTCAAACTCTCAAAGCTGTCCTACTCTAAGTGAATATAGCATAGATCTTGGATATAAGATCTCAAAAAGTGTTTCAAAACAAGCTATTGACAAGCGAATAATGGATGGTTCTGAGTTTATTGTTTCAAAAAACTTAGGAGATGTTTTTCCTGGTTATGGAGGGACAGGAAGGGAAGCGATAGCACAAGTGCAACTTGAATATGAACTTCTGGGAGGAAAGGTAACAGAATTATCTCTAGGCTCTGCGTTGAATTCTGATTCTGTAGCTGGCATGAAGAATATAGACAAAGTGCCCTCCAAAGCTTTACTAATTCGAGATTTAGGATACTTTTCTCCTAAAGCATTTAAAGAAATAACTCGACATGGCATTTATTTTATTAGTAGAGCTAAAGCTCAATGGTCAATGTATGAAAACCAAGACGGGGAACTTAAAATAATTACCATTCAAGATATTAAAGATAAACTAGTAGAGCAAAAGGAAAAATATCTGGATATTGAGGTTATAATAGGTGAACAAGCTCGTACACCGGTCAGGTTAATTGCCAATCTTCTTACCGAAGAGCAAACCCAAAAACGAATCAAGAAAAAGAAGGCCAATCGAGGCCCTTTGAGTAAGCAAGCAGAGGAAAGCACCCTGTTGGTCTAAGCCTATTCCGGTAAGAAGGGGCAACGTTAGTTCAAGCGTCCGCTCGGACTTTAAACAATTTAAGAGTCCTCGCTTAAAAACAAACAATCCTCTACATCTACGATGCAACAGGAACAAAGCTCGCCAAAGAGGTATATAAAGCCGGAGAGGAACCAAAAATCACTTATTACAATGGAGAACTTGTTTTTGAAGACAATGACCTACAATTTATATCACATGAAGAAGGAAGAGTAGTACCCTCCACCAAAAGAGAATCCTACTCAGGAATATGAATACGAGTATTTCCTGAAAGATCATCTGGGAAATGTAAAACTTACCATAGCAGATGCAGCGCCAGATGAGTTTACTTTTTTGGCTACCATGGAATCGGAAGATGCTACAATAAAAGCACAGGAAGAAGGAGAATTTAAGAATATATCAGATACCAGGCAACCGAGTATTGCAAGGACAGGAGACGAGGCATCGAGGCTAAATGCTGCGGAAGGTGAAATGGTCGGCCCTGCCATATCGCTAAAGGTGTCTCCGGGAGACAGGATTAAGATGCAGGTATTTGCAAAATATACTGACGGAGGAAAAGATTATAGCGGAGTGGTAGATAACATCAGCAGTGCACTGACAAATTCCTATACTACAGGTCTGGTCGAAGCACAAAAGCAAATAATAGGGAATGCCCTTGCAGGAGTTCCAAGGTTATTTTTTACACCAACCAGCACAGTTCCAAGAGCCTATTTAAACTACATGTTTTTTAATAAATACATGGTGTACGACCAATCCAGATCAGGATTTAAGCCTATCACCGGATCTGCAGCCACTGCTTTTCAGGAACTTTACCTGGAAACATTGATCGAAGAAGAAGGATTTTTATATATTTACGTAGCAAACGAGAGCAGCGAGAGTGTAGATGTGTTCTTTGACGATCTGAAAATAACCCATATAGGATCGACTGTAAAGTCTAATACGGATTACTATCTATTTGGGCTTACCATTGCTGGGTTGAGTGGGGAGAGTGCTGGGACAAATCCGAATAAATACCTTTATAATGGGAAGGAACTTCAGGATGATAAGTTCGGGGGGGTAAGCTTTGCAATGTATGATTATGGGGCCAGGATGTATGATCCCTGTGATTGGTAGATGGCATGTTGTAGATCCTCTTGCTGAAAAAATGAGACGGTGGTCTCCTTATACCTATGCTTTTGATAATCCTATCAGGTTTATTGATCCTGATGGTAGGTCGCCGAAGGAGAAAGATCCAGTAATTGCAAGATTCACCTACGATAAAGATAGTAAAAAGGGGACAGACGAAGTTCGCCAATCAAAAAGCACTACAGAGACCGTAAAAGATGAGGATGGTAATGTGATAAAGGAAATAAAGACAACAGTAACTCATAGCGCAACTATTTCTGCGGATGGTAAGGTATCAAAAGTTAATTCGACGGTAAAAGTTAATGACTCGTCAACTGATAAAACGACTACTCGGTCTGCTACTAAAGAAGAAAGTAAGACCTCAAGTGAGTTCAATAAAGCAGTTAAAGGTATTTCTGATTATAAAAAGGAACACGGAATAAGTCCCATTCAACAAATGGCTAAAAATAATGAGAAATTATCAAATGCTGTGACCAATACTTCTACTGCTGTTGGTATTGCAGGTATTCCATTGGCATTTGTAGAAATGTTTAGCGTCCCAGGATGGGTTGCTGGTACAGTTGGAACTCTTTTGCCGATATATATTGATAACCAATATCCATCTGATCCTGAAAAAATTTATTTTCAAACAAATAAGGAACCAGTAGTTACCCCGAGGTCTGGGGGACCTATGGGCTCAGCACGAGGGTATTAAAATGAAAAAGACGATAAAGATTATTTTTGTATCTGTTGGGACTATTTTAATGTACGTCCTAATAAGGTTAAATCTGTCAAAAACATCCAATGATGGACAGTTATTTGTTTGTTCGTTGTTAATACATGCGACTTTACTGATTTATTTGATATTTGAAATTCTCATTAATAGAAAAGGAATAAATTTCAGTTTTAAAAATACCAGTTTTGCGAAAGTGTTTGCTTCAACACTTATTTTATTGAATATTTTTCTCTATTTATTTAAAAAAATCCATTTTGGACTAAATGACTATAGTTTAAGCATATTGTTCCTTATATTATTTGTCGTTCTATTTCCGTTCTTTAAATTGGATTAAATATAAATTCACTTAGTGCGACATGTCTTCATCTGGCGCGGACATCCGTGGCTGTTGCACAACGCGCTTAAAACGCGGCTACCACCGTGGTTTCATATCTTTGGTTTAATATAAAATAATACAATTTTAATCCCTAGGGGAGGCAACTTGATCCTCGGTAAAATATGTTTAAAAACAATATTCAGCCACAGGAATATCCTCCTTTCATTAGCACTTTATAT
>DASPJL010000037.1:0-19897 GCA_035628645.1 Cytophagales bacterium
TTTATCCCGAACTCCCCACCCCCGAGACAGGAGGGCATGGCTGCCAGTTTCATCACCCTACAGTATAGAAACAATTAATTATATGACAAAGGTATAAAAACTATCCATTTGTTAAAATTATTTTATGAAATATTTTAAATATTTACAATATTATCAATAAACCGGAATATTTGTTAATAATATACAAATTTGAAATTAGGCAAACGATTGCATATTTAAATATTTTCAAATGCCACTATTATAAATAGTTAGATAACATTGAAAAATGTTTTGTCCTTGGTGTTTTCTGTGCTTATAATAGCACCAAAGTGATTTCAGAATTTATAATTGTATTATCAAATGTGCTTTTTATGATAAAAAACACATTTTAGGTCCTTTTGAATTCATTAAAAACGGAAAGATCATTCCCTGCATAGAATTTCTCTCTTAAGAAATGGGTTACCGGAGCCGACTTTTATAACATTAATAGGGTATTTATTGGAAGCCGTCAGAATTAGAATCTTTATTTTAAAAATTAAAAAAATATGACCTACATCAATGATCTATACCTCACTTTTATATTTTTTATAAAAAAACGCTACCCTATTATGCTACTAAATTAACCGTTAGAAATATAAACCCTATTTTTACCAAAATAAGGTAGAACAATAAAAAGATTACCTCCCAACGGAAAAAGTTGATCTTGTTCTCCAATATTATATGAAAAGACTTCTCAAAGGAAAATTTATTTATCTGATAATTACGCTTATAGGTGTTTTGCTTTTGATGAATATTATTCTGACAAAATACAACAACACCAAGATTAAAGAAAACAAAGAACTACAAGCCGAGACACAGAAAATAAAATTATATTATGATCAGATAGGTAAGTTGATTATCCATGCCTTAGATCTTGGGCTTAGGGGTTATGCTATTGTTCAGAATGACAACATTGCAAAACCTATGTTTAATGCTGTAGCCTGGAAGGACAGCATTTGGAACAACGTAGAACAACCTTTGAAAAAGCAGGATTTTAACATGAAGGATTTATATGTATTTGAAGATTCCTTAAACTCCTATATTAAATATTGCTTTTACCTGAAGAAATTAATTGATGAAGGCAATGAAGCAGAATTTTTGCGATTGTTTTCTCAGGACAAGGGCGGTTATTTATGGGGACAATACGTTCGCTGCGGCGAAGCCATCATTTCATTTGAAAATAGAGTGAATAATGAAGCCCAGGCAAACTATGAAGGGGCTTTACGAAGAAATCAAATTTTGCAGATCATTCTCTTTTTAATTTCATTTCCAACACTTCTTTATACAGCTTTTTACACAACCAAAGCTTTTCGTCTTTCAGAACTATTAAGACTGACAGAAAAAAACAAAAATAAAACATTAACAGAAAAAAATACGGACCTTGAAAAGCTGGTGGCGAATCGTACAAAGGAAATTATTTTTCAAAACAAACAACTCCAGGAGGCGCAAAAAATAATTGAAAGCCAAAATCAGGAAATACAGCGCAAGAACAAACAATTGGAACTGGATGTAAAGGCCCGAACTGAAGAGCTTCAGTATGCCAATCAGCAATTAATAGATCATAACAACCAACTGGAACAATTTTCATTCATAACCGCGCACAATTTAAGAGCTCCTCTGGCAAGAATCCTGGGATTGGCAAACTTAATGGAAATCAATAACTCGGCTCTTGAAAAAGAGAAATTCCAGCAATTGATAATTGCTTCTACCCGCGACCTGGACCAGGTAATCCAGGATCTTAACGTAATTCTGGACATAAAGAAAAATACAGCCAACCTTACTGTAGTAGAATTACCAATAATACTCGACAGGGTAATGAAAGTCCTGGAAAGAGAGTGCGAAGAAACCAAGGCTGTCATAACAGGAGATTTTGAGGAGATAGATAAAATTAATGCTGTAGCGCCTTATGTGGAAAGCATGTTATACAACTTAATCAGTAATGCCATAAAATACCGCAACCCGAATCATTCCCCGGTAATAATCATAAAAACACAGCTTGAAAAGGAGTTTATCTGTTTGTCCGTTTCTGATAATGGCTTAGGCATTGATCTTTCCAGACACAAGGACAACATTTTCAATTTGTATAAACGTTTCCATCTTCACATGGAAGGCAAAGGCCTCGGTTTACATCTGGTAAAAACCCAAATAATGGCTTTAGGTGGTAAAGTTGAAGTTCAAAGTGAACCTGAAAAAGGGACTACTTTCCTTTTATATTTTAAAGCCTGACAGATAGTAACTTATAAAAGAATTAAATAGTTAAACCATCTCGGTTTTGATTGGTAAATGGATTTAATTTAACTTGAACGCATGAACGGATACAGGAAAATGTAACTTCTGTTCTCATTATAAGGTAGGAATTTACTTTATGAGATCATCTTTTAATTCTCTTGCATTTAAAGAATTTAATAGAAAGGAACGGTTTGATCCTGACATTTATCGTGCTGTCTGGGTAACCGTGGCGTTAATTGTGCCTTTAATTATTGCCAGCTATATTGACAAACCTTTTTTAGGAATTATTCCGGCCATTACAGCAAAGCTGATGATTTCCGCCAAAATACGGGGAACATATGCAGAAAAGACAATTATCCTTTTGCTAGGGACTTTGGCTTTATCCTTAGCTGCGTTTATAGGAACTCTATCCGGAGATTATTTGATATCTGCCGTAGTTTTTATTGGCCTTGTTGCCGGCGTAGCTTCCCTTGCTCGAGGGATAAAAGATTATGGACAAGTATTTGGCATCACCGCAGTAATCCTGTTTCTAATATCCCTACATCCTCCTAATACTTTTGAAAGTGCTTTACAAAATGGTTTTTTGGTCATCCTCGGAGGAATATGGGCCATTATTTTATCCATATACAGATGGCCCTTCCGACCTAATGAACCTTTTTATTTAGACATTGCCACCCCTTGGTATATTAGTACCGAATTAATGAAATCCCTGACAGAACCTTCCTTTGATAAAAAGAAAAGTGAAGCTTATATAAGTCAGAAAGAAAATGATCTGAGAAAAGCGATAAACAATACTTTACCTTGGTTAAAGAAAAGAAGAAAAGAGACAGCAGCTTTTAGAAGAGAAGCACTTAAAACAGTAAGAGCTTCCTCCAGATTTGGCGCGGCAGCCCTTACACTGCACAATGAATTATCAAACCTTAAAACAGATGAAGTTCCACTTCCCATTTTGCTAAGAATAAAAAAAGCGGCCCAAATCATAGGAGATGCGGGTGAAAGTATTACAAATGCACTGGCGTCTAAAAGAAAATCAGATTATTTAAAGGCGCAGTCAAAGGTACAAAAAGCAAGCCCTGAACTAAATATTTTAATTAAGTCAATTGAAGACGAAAAAACGGATACAGAAATATGGATCACTTTGCTCCGTATTGTCTCATTGTTCGAATCCGCAGTTCATTATCTGGAAGATGCTTTGTCCTTAATCTATAGGATGAAAAATACCAAAATCGATAAAACCTTTAAAAACACGGTGGATCTTGCTTTTAGATTTAGGCGTTTGTATACGGCAATATTTCTGCAGCTTCAACCTAACTCCCTTCTATTGCAGCACAGTATAAGGGTGATGATAATGACTTCTTTAGGCTTATTCATTTATTATTTCTTCGAAATCCCCAAAGGGTATTGGATTGTACTGACGGTGATGGTTTTATTGCAACCTGAATTTACTGCTACCTGGGAAAAGTCCAGGGACCGGATATTGGGTACTTTATTGGGGGTAATATTGGGTTCTCTTTTATTATTTAGCTCCTTTTCTTTTCATTTTTCATTTTGGATAACCGTAGTGGCCATAAGTTCCTTTTTGTATGTCTACTATCAGAATAAAATTTATAAAGTGGCCGTGGTATTTGTTACCATAATGCTGGTAGCCATGCTGGACCTGTCAGAACATATTGAATGGCAGGTAGCCGCCTTTCGTTTGTTGTCCACCGTCATTGGTGCAATACTTTCGGTGGTAGCCGCCTATACCTTTTGGCCCGACTGGGAAAGCCTTCATTTTCCATTGAGGATTTCAAAAGGGATCAAATCAAATAAAAACTTCTTGGAGCAGATTGGAGTTGAATTACAGTTAAAAACCGGATTCCATCCTCGGTTGATCGCTGTAAGAAGAAAGGCAGAAATTGAAAACCTCAATCTTGAAGATTCTCTAAAAAGACTAAAACATGAACCTTCCCGATATACAAGAAGGATCAAAAATGCACAGGTTCTGGCTGATCTTAATAAAAAATTAACCAGGGAGCTAACTGCTTTTGCCTCTTATTTACCACAAGTAAAAGAAAATATTGATTTTCACGAGGCGCAGGAAATGATAACTCATTGTACCAATCACCTGGGAAGAATTGCCTCAATTATCGAAACCAAAAGAATTATTGATCTGAATTCGGAATTTATTTTTCCTCTTGAAGCGCTGGAGGTAAAAGTAAAGTCGATGAACGAAGCAGGACAAAACCATCCTAAATCAAACACATTAACTATGGAAGCCTCACTTCTTCC
Source organism: Cytophagales bacterium (assembly GCA_035628645.1). GTDB lineage: Bacteria > Bacteroidota > Bacteroidia > Cytophagales > Cyclobacteriaceae > DASPJL01. Next base: position 4,519 of record DASPJL010000037.1, read on the forward strand.
AACGGTAATCGTATCTTCGGAAATATTAAGAATTATTACCCTTATAAAAGAAATTGTCGAAGGGGTCAAAGAAGTGCACAAGGTTTATCGGGAACAATAATTTTATTAAACAATTATTTTATCTCCATGAGAATGAGGTTCTGAAATCACCAAAAATCCAATTTCCTCTTTCGTATCGTTTTTTAATTTTATGAACCTTTCCAGGTAAAATATGAACACCCTCTCCTGCTTTGATAGACAAGATTTCATCCTCCAGTTCAAAAACCGCTTCACCTTTTAGGATGAAAAAGAATTGTTGGGCCTTTTCATGTTTATGCCTTACTTCTTCAGTGTCCGGAGGCATTGTTTCCTGAATTACACCAAGCGAAGGTGATTTAATCAAATGCCATCCTTTACAATTTTCACCCCAGGAATATTGATCTACGTTGTTTTTATGTTTTTTCATTCTTGAATAGTTTTGGCGTATAAGGCTTGAGTTTCGGGGATGTTCACTTTGAACTCTTGCTTACTTTCTTTAAATTATTCATTTTCATAGGCTTTGTTTCTCCTCTGCAAAGCCATCGCTGAAAGATTGCTAATGACGGCTTTGATCCACCAATTCCAACCTGCCAACTATTGAGTTGGGATGAAGTATTGTACCAGGGGAAAGTACAGCATTTGATCCTATTTTTGAATTATCTCCCACCAAAGCGCCAAATTTTTCAACATTTGTATCCACTTCTGTTGAATTAAAAAAAACTTTTATTTTTTTATCTACCCTTTCATTAAAATGATTCGCTGTGATTGACCCTGCTTCAAAATTAACATGGCTTCCGATAATACTGTCTCCAATGAAATTAAAATGGGCTATTCCACTATTATTCATTATAATCGTCGTCTTCACTTCACAGCTGGTTCCGATTTTTGTTCCTCTTCCCAGAAATACCCCTCCCCTTAAATAGGCATTTGCGCCGACAAAACAATTTTCACCAACAATCGCAGGTCCTTTTAAGGTAACGTTGGTTTCGATAATTGCTGAAGGATGAATAGCTACTCCATTTTCAATTTTATATAGAGAAGGAAGCCTGGGAATTAAAGCTTGAACCATCCTTTCGATTTTTCCCACGATAACCCAGGGAGGAATCTCTATATAGTCAGGAAATGAATTCGAAAAACCTTTTATAAAAGAATCAATATCAATAGAAGACATAAGAACAATGTTTTATTTAAAAATACAATAAATTCGCATTTCGAAAGGGATTATTCCTGTATGAGTAATTCAACATTTAAAATTTAACATTCACAATTTTAATAATATGTCTGAACACAAAATAGAGTTTTTCGCTCATGAAACTGCGATAGTGGACGAAGGATGCGAAATAGGAAAAGGAACGAAAATATGGCATTTCTCCCATATTATGCCCAATTGCAAAATCGGTGAAAATTGTAATATCGGACAGAATGTAGTCATATCCCCCGAAGTAGTTCTCGGCAGAAATGTAAAAGTTCAGAACAATGTTTCGATATATACCGGAGTGATTTGTGAGGATGATGTTTTTTTAGGGCCCAGCATGGTTTTTACCAATGTCATTAATCCACGAAGTGCGGTAAACCGGCGATCCCAGTACTCAAAAACAATAGTAAAAAAAGGAGTATCCATTGGGGCGAATGCCACGATCGTTTGCGGACATGATATTGGAGAATATGCATTTATAGGTGCGGGCGCAGTGGTTACCAAAACCGTTCTTCCCTATGCGTTAGTGGTAGGTAATCCGGCAAAACAAACAGGCTGGATGAGTGAATATGGACATAAGCTTAAATTTGACAAAGAGGGAAATGCGACATGCCCTGAAAGCGGAGAAAAATATAAACTGGAAGGGAGCAATGTAAAAAAAGTATAGTTTTCACAAAATCAATCCTTAAATTGCTCTAACCATTTAAAAGCTTTTTGCTGACTGGTAAAACAATACTGAGGAACGTTAGGTTTATTTATAAGCAGATAAAAGTTTACTACAATTTTCAGTGTATGTGATTTTACATATAATGCAGCAGCCTTCATGCCGACATTATTATTTTCACCTGCCTGAAAAACCCTTGCTTCATTTGTCCAGTATTTCACCTTTCTTCCATCTACAAAACAGGGATAGGATTGGCCATTTATTAATTCTAACCGATCCTTTAAAACAGCTTTTGCAGCTTCAAGATCAATAACTACATCTTCATAAATGCCTACTAAAATCCCATTCTCAATCCACATAGTAATATATTGATTTTTTGCAGATGGAAAGTTCTTAGATTCGAAAGCCACTTAATTGGTAATTGCTATTTATACTGTTCTAACCATTTAAACGCAGCTTCTTTGCTGGTAAAACAATATTGGGGAACATTGGGTTTATTTATAAGAAGGTAAAAATTTGCCAAAATTTTTAAAGCATGTGATTTGACATACAATGCAGCGGCCTTTATTCCAATATTATTGTTTTCTCCTGCCTGAAAAATCCTGGCTTCATTTGTCCAGTATTTTACTTTCCGGCAATCCGCAAAACATGCATAAGTGTTTCCTTGTATTAATTCCAGGCGATCCTTTAAGATAATTTTCGCGGCTTCCAAATCAACAACAACACTTTTATACTCTGCAAACATTATATTCCCTTCGATCCACATTTTCAAATATTTGTTCTCGATGGAAGGAAAAGAATCGGGACCGGGGTTCATTAAATTAATTTTTACCTAAGATTTAAAAAGAGGTTGTCTCAATATCCTTCAATATAAAAAAAAGCTGATGAATCATCAACCTTTTTTTATATTGGCATAATCTCAAACAGCTAATCCTCTTGCCTCTCTGGTTTCATCTGAGGGAAAAACAAGACATCTTGGATAGAATTCGAATTTGTCATGATCATGGACAAACGATCTATTCCAATTCCTAAGCCTGCTGTCGGAGGCATTCCATATTCCAAGGCACGTAAAAAGTCTTCATCCAGGACCATCGCTTCGGTATCTCCTCTTTTTCCCAGCTCAAGTTGTTCTTCAAATCTTCGTCTTTGGTCCAATGGATCGTTAAGCTCAGAAAAGGCGTTACAAATTTCCTTACCGTTACAAATAGCTTCAAACCTTTCTACCAATCCAGGCTTGCTTCTGTGTTTCTTAGCTAAAGGTGACATTTCCAAAGGATAATCAGTTATGAAGGTTGGTTGGATCAAATTTCCTTCGCAAGTTTCTCCAAAGATCTCATCTATCAACTTTCCTTTACCCATTGAGCTGTCGACTTTTATTTTTAATTTTCTTGCAGTTTCAACCAATTGCGCTTCATCCATTTCAGAAATATCTATTCCTGTAAAATGTTGAATGGCCTCAAACATGGTGAATCGCTTCCATGGTCTTTGAAAATCAATATAATTTTCACCTACTTTTACTTTGGTGCTTCCATGAAGTGCAATGGCTACTTTCTCAATCATTTCTTCCACAAGATCCATCATCCAATGATAATCTTTGTAAGCTACATAAAGCTCTATTTGAGTAAACTCAGGATTATGAAACCTGGACATTCCTTCATTTCGGAAGTCCTTGGAAAACTCATAAACACCATCAAAACCGCCAACAATAAGTCTTTTTAAATACAACTCATTAGCGATACGAAGGTAAAGCTCCATATCCAATGTATTGTGGTAAGTTTTGAAAGGTCTTGCCGCTGCACCACCATAAAGCGGCTGAAGAATAGGTGTTTCTACTTCCAAATAGCCTTTCTCATTCAGATATTCTCTCATGGTATTTACCAATTGAGTCCTTTTTTTGAAAGTTTCCCTGACCTGAGGGTTAAGGATAAGGTCTACATAGCGCTGTCTGTACCTTAATTCGGGATCAGACACCGCATCATGAACAATTTTATTTCCTTGTTCATCTACCGATTCTTTTACAATCGGAAGCGGCTTTAATGATTTTGTTAATAATTTAAATTCTTTAACATGGATGGATATTTCGCCAGTTTGCGTTCTAAAAACAAATCCTTTCACCCCAATGATGTCGCCAATATCCAATAGTTTTTTAAATACTGTATTGTAAAGGGTTTTGTCTTCACCGGTGGCTATTTCGTCTCTTTTAATATACAATTGAATTCTCCCCGTACTGTCCTGTAATCCTGCAAAAGAAGCATTTCCCATAATTCTCCTGCTCATCAACCTGCCTGCTATAGAAACATCCTGAAACTTCTCAGGGTTGGAATCAAAATCGTTCAAAATTTCCTTTGCAGAGGTATTTATTTCAAATAATTCTGAAGGATAGGGATTGATACCCACTTTTATTATTTCTTCCAGCTCGTGCCTTCTCCTTAATTCGTGTTCACTAAGACTCATGTATATTTATTTTTTAGGAGGTGCAAAAGTACATAATGATGTGATAATTACTTAATGTGCAGATGTGCTAATTCGCAGAAATGTTGAATGTTGAGTTTTAAATGTTAAATGTGGAATTTTGAACGTTCATCTCTCACTTCTTGTGGATTGATGTTTTATTTTACGGAAGCTCTTCTTAACCTATCGTTAATTGCTCTCCCAAGTCCTTTTTCAGGAAGAAATTCCACGACTATAATTTTTGTAGGCAAACCATCCAGCTTCCGCATACCGGCAAAGAGGTTACTTGCGGCTTCTTCTACGCTTCCGGTTTTTGAAAGCAGAAATTGATTAGCTACCGGAACTGCAGCGTTATATTCCTTAAATGCCAAATAACTGACTTCATTAATATCATGTGATTTTAAAGCTTCACTTAAATCTGTCACCACTTCTTTTGAAGGTGCATAATGACTACTTAACATACCGGGAGAAGAAGGTTTTGAACTGCTGCTCAATATCGTTTTGATTTTACCAACTTCCTTTTCGAGGCTTTCAATGCTAATTCCTCCTAACCTGTATACAATGGTCTCCTCTTCTTCAAATCCCACTATGGTAGATTCGATCCCTACGAGCGAAGAACCTCCATCCAGAATATATTTTAATTTATCCCCTAATTGATCATATACATGTTGGGCTGTAGTCGGACTTATGTAACCAAAAGGGTTTGCGCTTGGCGCGGCCAATGGAAAGGAAAGGGAAGATAGAAGTTTTAGTGTAAGGGAATGACCTGGGATTCTCACTGCTACCAAGTGAGATCCAGAAGTCACAAGGTCGGGAATGATTTGCTTTTTCTTCAGTAAAACTGTAAGAGGTCCAGGCCAGAACTTCTTCATCAGAATCTTAGCCTTGTCAGGAATCTCCTCCACAAACTCCTGCACTTTATCTATTGAATATGTATGAACTATTAAAGGATCGAAAGATGGCCTGTTTTTTACTTTAAATATTTTAATCACAGCGTCAGGATTAAAGGCATTTCCTGCCAGGCCATATACTGTTTCTGTTGGAATACTTACCAGATCTCCATTTTCTAATATTTCCCGGGCCAAGGATATATTCGTCCCGATTTCTGCAAACATTGCTCTTTAATTTTAGCTGCAAAATAACATCTTATTTAACATTTTTCGAATATTGGATTTCAATGCTTTTTTCTTTATTATTCAATTAATATTTAACAAGGATAATTTTTAAAATCATTTTTATGAACATCAATCATGTGGCTCTCTGGGTGTCAGATTTAGAGAAGATGAGGCAGTTCTATATAAAATTCTTCCAGGGAACTTCAAATGAGAAATATACGAACCCTATTAAAAAATTCCAGTCCTATTTTATTTCCTTCCCATCTGGAGCAAGACTGGAGTTAATGCATAGCCCTCAAGTCAATAAAAGTAGCGGAGAATCAAATAAGTTAGGATATGCTCATCTTGCTTTTTCGGTAGGAAGTAAAGAAAAAGTAGATGAATTTACTAAAATGTTAGAAGGAAATGGATTTGAAGTAATCGGAGGTCCTAGAGTAACCGGCGATGGATATTATGAAAGTACAATCCTTGATCCGGAAAACAACATTATAGAAATTACAATATAGAAATGTTGAGCTGTTAAATGTTGAATTTTAAATTATTTGAAAAATATTTAAAATTCAACATTTAACATTTCCTTCAATATTTTAAACTTTGCAGAAAGCGCATCGTGTCTACACCATCAGCATACTCCCAAAGCTCGGGAGTCTGGGCTCTGCCAAAATCTACACTTCCTGGAAACCAACTTTCACTGGAAACTATACATTGAATATTGTCTTTGATCGCTTCCAATCTAATAACAAGCTCTTTTTTATCATTATATTTTTCAAAATAGACTACAGAAATGGGTGATGCCATTCCCGGATCCTGCTTGAGAATTAAAAAACCATTGTCGAGATGCGGTTCTTTATTAATCAGGTAAATGGATTTATTGTAGTCATAATTATTTGAATATTTATGATGCTGAATAGTATAACTAAAGCTTTCCAATCTGTTCAACAGTCCCGGCAAATCATAGTCGGATGGGACGTAAAGCTTGGAAATACTTCTGCAACCAAGACCATAATAAGTAAAAATATCATTACCCAACAGATCAATTTCCTCGTCGGTCTCCTCCCCGGTCAACACGGCACAAGAGTTTCTGGATTTTCTGATGATGTGTGGTTTCTTGGAAAAATAATAATTAAAATACCTTGACGAATTACTGCTTCCGGTCGCAATTACCGCCTCTGCATCCTTTAAAAGGTCTATAAATTCAATATATTCTTTAAAGCCAGGCTCAATGGCAACTAAATATTCTGTAATTTTTCTTGGAAGATATTCGTCCTGAGAACTTAGTTTGGCTTTTAGTTTATATCCCGAAATCAAAACACACAAGAAATCATGAAACCCAGCAAATGGAATATTCCCAGCCATTATTACCCCTATTTTAATGTTGGCAGCTGCACTCAGGTTATAACTTTCGATCCAAAGTGAGAGTCTTTTTTTATCGAGATAGTTCTCCATTCCCTTCAATGCATACCTTACTGAGTCTTTGTTAAACCATGGATTATTTGCTTGTGCTCCATCACTTAATTCTTCTATTTCTTCATATGAAAGACTTTTAATTTTAAGGCCTAACGATATAAATGCTTTCAGTCTTTTTTCCAGGTCCATAATTACATAGTTTATAAAACAATACTAACGCTTAAAACAGAAGACTATATTTTAAAAATTTGATAAATCAATAGCCTGTTTATTCTTAACTATTTTAAAATAGTGCGAAGTTCTTATAAATCTCAAAATTATTCATTTGATTCAAGACTTTTTGTTTGTAATTTTGCCTTTTCTATTTTTAAGGTTTAAAAAAAGGAGTATACTATGGCAATAATGATCACTGATGAGTGTATCAATTGTGGGGCCTGCGAACCAGAATGCCCGAATACTGCTATTTACGAAGGCGGAATAGCATGGACTTGGTCCGGTGGAACAAGTCTGACACAAGTTGAGATGGAAGATGGAACAACAATAGACGGAAAAGCGCCACAAACACCGGTTTCGAATGAATTCTACTATATTGTTACAGATAAGTGTACAGAATGTATGGGTTTTCATGAAGAACCTCAATGTGCCGCAGTATGCCCTGTAGATTGTTGTGTGGATGATCCTGATGCCAGAGAAACCGAAGAAGAATTACTTGGCAAAAAGGCCTGGCTTCACGGGGAGTAAAAGGGTATTTACTATTTAGATTAGATATAAAAATAATTTTGTGATGATGTTAATTATATTAAAATTAACATCATCACATCAACAAATTAGCATATTATCGCATTAGTAATCATTTCATTTTAGCCCTTTTTGTCAAATAAGGAACCAATATTTGAGAATAGGAATTGTTAATATCCGCCTCAATAAGATCAATTTTAAACTGCCCCGCTTTTAACCTTAGATTTTCCTCAAACTCCTTGATTTTGCTTTTATAAAAATTTCTTATCTCATTAGGCTGTACCTTTAGTTTTTCTCCTGATTCGATATCAATGAACTCATGGGGCCTGTCAGAAAACTCAAAATCTACTTCCGTTTTTTTGTCTTTCACATGAAATAACAACACCTCATGATTATTATGTTTTAAATGATTAAGGGCTGAAAAGAGGTCATTGGCCTTCTCAAAGTCATCAAACATATCACTGAAAAGAATCACCAGAGATCTTTTATAAATTTTGTCTGCTATTTCGTGAATAGTCGAAGCAATTGAGGTCTTTTTCTCCGTTTGCTTTTCCCTTAATAATTGCTCGAGAAGGAGGAAAATTTTATGAGTATGCGTAGCCGTAGAGCTAATCGGGGTTTGTATTTCTACCTTATCCGAGAATGTGTAAATACCCACAGCATCACGCTGCTTTTGCAACAAATAAGATAGGCAAGCCGCGGCCATAATACTAAAGGTGATTTTTCCGTTGTTTTCCACGGGATAATACATGGAGGATGAGGTATCTAGCAGGATCACACACCTGAGGTTTGTTTCCTCCTCGTACCGTTTAGTAAAAAGCTTCTCACTTTTTGCATAAACTTTCCAATCGATGTGCCTGGTGCTTTCCCCAGTGTTGTATATTTTGTGTTCAGCAAACTCGACGGAGAAACCATGGTATGGCGATTTATGAAGTCCGGTTATAAACCCTTCTACCATTTGCTTTGCCAACAATTCAATATTACCAAACTCCTTTACTTTACTTAAATCGATTTTCATGTATTTATCATTAGTTTTTTAATTACCACATGGAATACACCATTAAACATTATCCTAGATCAGGTGATTTTCAATCATGGCTATTTCATGTTTGCTGCAATTAATATCTATATCATTTAAGAGAGGAAGACTCTAATTCAATTTTTAAAATAGACTCATTTATAAATTCTTGTGTGAATATACTTTTTAAACTTTTGTCTATAGCTTCACCGTCAGGTGAAATTACTCTTCCATGAAAGCCATAGCCTTGCAATGAATTAATTGTGCCGATTTCACCATAACAACAATCCGCCAATCTTAAAGGATCCATTCCAGTATCAATGGAATCCACAAGTTCAATTTTAACTTTTGCCACTCCCCGTTTCACCATATCAATCCTTTCTGCAGCTGCCTTTGAAAGGTCTATAATTCTTGCCTTTAGAAAAGGCCCACGGTCATTTACCCTTACCACGATACATTTTCCGTTGGATAAGTTGGTAACTTTTACAAAACTATTAAAAGGCAAGGTCCGATGTGCAGAAGTATAGGCATTCATATTAAATCGTTCTCCATTTGCTGTCCGTTTTCCATGAAATTTCTTTCCGTAATAGGAAGCCAATCCTTTTTGAGGAAGCTTCTGTGCCACAGAATAATGAGTAAATAAAATAAAGCCGGTCAAAAATATTTTAAATTTTATAGGCATTAATCGGTTCTTTATAATTCTATTTTAACTTATTTCTCTTTCTCCCTCTCCAACTGACTTCATATATTTTACAAATAATTAATTTTTTAAAGCAAAAAGAAGATAAAAAAGGCAAGTTCATAATTAAACACCGCTTTTATTAATTTTTCAAAAATACTTTAAAAAAGCACGTTCTAATAAAAGCAACAGATTCAAGAGTGATTGACAAAAAAGGTATCGATAATTTAAGATAGGATAAAGTATTATTTTAATCTTTTTGTGCTGATGAAAACGATTGCTTAAAGGAAATATTATTTAAGAAAAAAGTTTTGCTTGCATTAGTGGAAAACATTATGCTATATTTAGGAGCTTTTAAGCAAATAGTTTTTAAAAATAATTAAAACTTATAACTTTACCTCTCAAATTTTAAAATTCAAGGATTGTGGAAGAGAATCATGAAAATGAAAAAGTAGAGATTTACTCTCAACGAGTTAGAGCCGGAAAGAGAACTTATTTCTTTGATGTAAAAGCAACCCGCTCCAATGATTATTACCTGACGATTACTGAAAGTAAAAGACGGTACAAAGAAGATGGGTTCGTGTATGAGAAACACAAAATCTTTCTTTACAAAGAAGATTTTGATAAGTTTCTTGAAGCATTGAAAGAAACTGTCAGTCATGTGAAAACCGAATTAATGCCGGAAGTAGACTTTGCTCAGTTCGAGAAACAAAACGAGGAGACTCAAGAAGGCGGCGAAGACGAGCTTAAGTGGGAATAATTTAAGCACTCAATTAAGAATTTTCAGCTCTCTCTTTTAAAGATAGAGCTTTTTGCTTTTATACCTATTAATAATCTCAATAAGTTTTTAAGTTTGCAGCCCCAAATTAATTGGTTGAAATATTAAACTAAAAATCTAGAATATATAAAATGGGATTGCAATGCGGAATTGTTGGTCTACCCAACGTTGGTAAGTCTACTCTTTTTAATGCATTATCAAATGCAAAGGCCGAAGCGGCTAATTATCCTTTTTGTACAATAGAACCCAATGTTGGTGTTATTACCGTTCCCGATGAAAGACTCAAAATACTGGAAGGTCTTGTAAAACCTCAAAGAGTTCTTCCCACTGTAATTGAATTCGTGGATATTGCCGGACTTGTAAAAGGTGCCAGCAAAGGAGAAGGATTAGGGAACAAATTTCTTGCAAATATCCGTGAAGTAGACACCATTATCCATGTAATCCGGTGCTTCAGCGATGACAATATTGTCCATGTAGCAGGAAAAGTCGATCCAATTGCAGACAAAGAGATCATTGACACGGAGCTTCAATTAAAGGACCTTGATTCTGTGGATAAGAAAATAAGCAAAGTTGAAAGAACAGCCAAATCCGGTGATGCAAAAGCAAAAAAAGAGCTGGCAAGTCTTTTAACTTATAAAAAAGTACTGGAATCAGGGCAAAATGCCAGAAGTCATGAAGCAAGCGATGAAGATAGAAAAGCCATAGAAGACCTCCAGTTGCTCACTGTAAAATCTGTAATTTATGTTGCCAATGTTGATGAAGCCTCTCTTCATACAGGAAATGAATATGTAGATGCTTTAAAAAAAGTGGCCGATACTGAACATTCCCAGGTAATTACAATATCTGCTTCTATTGAATCTCAAATAGCCGAAATTTCAGATGAAGAAGAAAGGGAAATGTTTCTTGGGGAGTACGGACTGAAAGAATCAGGACTGAACAAGTTAATCAGAGCGGCTTATACTTCCCTTGATTTAATTACGTATTTCACTGCCGGTGAAAAAGAAGTAAGAGCATGGACCATCGAAAAAGGATGGAAAGCTCCTCAAGCGGCGGGGGTGATCCACACTGATTTTGAAAGAGGCTTTATTAAAGCGGAGGTAATAAAATTAAAAGACTACCAAACTTATAAAACCGAGCTTGCCTGTAAAGAAGCAGGGAAAATAAGTATTGAGGGAAAAGACTATGAGGTGGAAGACGGCGATATTATGCATTTTAGGTTTAATGTGTAAGATATAAGTTGGAAGTAGGAAGAGTTCTCAAGTTACCTTGAACCATTTTATGACTTTTGGAGGGTTTAAAGCCCTCCAAAAGTTTGATCTAAAATTCTAAAACCGTAGTAAATACCATAATTACTAGTCTCTCCAAGTGTCCTTCCCCTCCTTTTTTCAAGGAGGGGTGTCCGCAGGCCGGGTGGTAAAGGAGCTTGAATAATTACAAAATAAGAACCCTGAATTCAATCAATTAGAGGTCACAAATTTTTGAGGATAATTTCTCGAAACTTGTATGGCCTCTAATTTTTTTTAACTTATACCTGAAATCCTTTTCGAACGATACTTGTCCAATCCACCTCCTTGTGCTCATTGTTCTCAAAATAAATATCAAACATTCCACTAAACCTCCCTCCTGTTTCATGGTTGCAGTCCCGACTGTTCGCTAAGTTGTCAGAAGATGTTCGGAATCGAACAGTAGTAAGCAGTAAAAAACACCAACATTAACTGATAATCAATTATTTATATACAATGGCACGAATATTCATTAAACGATTACAGAACGAATTAAAAATTAAATACCGTGGACAGAGTATTACCAAAAAAACGATGGACAGTTAAGAGGTTAGCAACCATAGGTGGTATTGCCGGAATAATATTCTTATTCGGAGCTACCTTCTACTTCACCTCCGGGAAAAGCAGGGTTAATGTAAACCTTGAGAGAATTACCATCAGTGGAATAAAAAGGGGCACATTTCAGGAGTTCATTCCAATTTCAGGCATAGTTCTCCCTATTACCACAATATATCTGGATGCTGCTGAAGGAGGCCGTGTAGAGGAGAAATTTGTAGAAGACGGAGCAATAATGAAAAAAGGTGATCCGATAATGCGGCTTTCCAATACCGACCTTGAACTTTCGCTCGCCAATCAGGAAACTGCTGTTTTTGAAGTGCTTACTCAACTGCAAAATACAAAAAACAACTCTCAGCAAAACACCATAGGTAAATTAAATCAAATGGCGGATGTAGACAATGCTTTACGGGAGGCTGAAAGGATATTTAATCTTAACAAACAACTCTACAAGGAAAAGGCAATTAGCTTACAGGATTATCAATCCAGCGAAAACCTCTACAATTACCAGGTGAGAAGAAAGAACCTTACGGAAAAGGTTTTGCAGCAGGATTCAGTATCTGTGAAGCAACAAATAGCACAAATGAATGAAACATATAGGCGAATGAACAATACTCTTGATCTGATGCGACGAAAAGTAGAGGATCTCTTGGTAAAAGCGCCTATTGCCGGCCAGTTAACTTCATTAAATGCAGAGATAGGTGAACTAAAGAACAAAGGTGAACGGCTGGGGCAAATAGATGTCCTCAGTGGTTACAAGATCAGAGCCGATATTGATGAACATTATATCTCACGGATTTACACAGGGTTATTGGGAGAATTCACTTTTTCGAATAAATCTTATAAGTTGAAGATAAAAAAGGTTTATTCGCAAGTGAGTAACGGAAGGTTTCAGGTGGATATGGAATTTGTAAATGATGTACCCAAAGAAATCAGAAGAGGACAAACCCTGCAAATCCGTTTGGCTTTGAGTGATGAAACAACGGCCCTCCTACTTCCAAAAGGAGGCTTTTACCGGGAAACAGGCGGAAACTGGATCTTTAAAGTAAGTGAGGATGGAAGCACCGCTTATAAAGTAGACATTCAGGTAGGCAGACAAAACCCTGATTATTATGAAGTACTTCAAGGCCTAAAACCTGGAGACAAGGTTGTAACCTCAAGCTATGAAAATTATGAGAATATGCAGGAACTTGTTTTGAAAAAGGAATGAGGTGTGAGGTATCAGGTATCAGGTTTGAGGTATCAGGAGTCAACTACGTCTTAGCACTTAGAGAAAATGGCCAAAGAGCAGAGTTTAATTATTTAATATTTTTAATGAAAGAGTGTAAGATTTTTTTCAAGTCAGTTACGAATGTCAATAACTCTTGGAAACAATTTTCTGAAATGTACCCAAGGTCCTTTGATAATATAATCTGGTATTCAAGTTCTGAAGCAGAAGCTGAAGAAATAGCTAAAAATCTTTTCATTTCCGCGTTGCTATTGTGGCCACAGCCTTCAGCAATATTTGTGGGAATGGAAGAGCTTGATCTTCTCATTTGAGATATAATACCATATAATTCTTCTTTTGGAAAAGAACTGGTGATATTATAAATTTTAAGAGTTAGCTGATGGCCCTTTTGCCAGATGATAAGTTTTTGAAAGTCTCTCATTAATAGGTAAAGTTCGAATTTGATTACACTTTACTTGTTGAGGATAAAAAAAGAAAAAAGTAACCCAATATTTATATTTTAATAAAAATTTAATCAATAAAGTTATAAAAGGAAGATATTAACAAGGCGTCAAATTTGGTCACCTGATACCTGAGACCTGAGACCTGACACCTCAAACCCCATAAACAATGATCAAAATAACAGAACTACAGAAATTTTATAGGACGGATGAAGTCGAGACTATGGCTTTGAACAAATTATCAATCCATGTAAAAGAGGGGGAATTTGTGGCCGTAATGGGACCATCAGGGTGTGGAAAGTCAACGCTGCTGAATATCCTGGGTCTGCTGGATGAACCAGACGGAGGAAGCTATCTTTTCAATGGACAGGAAGTGGCAAAGTTTAATGAAAGGAAACGTTCCGAACTTCGAAAGCACAACATAGGATTCGTTTTCCAAAGCTTTAACCTTATTGACGAACTAACGGTCTATGAAAATGTAGAGCTTCCATTGATATATACAAAGGTAAAAGCAGCGGATCGCAAAAAGAGGGTGGAAGAAGTACTGGATAAGATGCAGATCATGCACCGCCGGAATCACTTCCCGCAACAACTCTCCGGGGGGCAGCAACAAAGGGTGGCGGTAGCAAGAGCCGTAGTAAATAATCCTAAATTGATCCTGGCGGATGAGCCAACCGGAAACCTTGATTCTTCTAACGGTAATGAAGTAATGCAGCTTTTGACAGAACTTAATGAACAAGGGACAACAATAATAATGGTAACGCACTCCGAACATGATGCAAAATACAGTCACAGGATCATCAGAATGCTTGACGGACAATCCGTAACAGAGAATATTTTGTCAGAAGCAGGAGTCAGAGGTTTGGTTGGATAAATAAGGAGTCTGAACCGGAATTATTGGAATTATTGGAAAAACTAGAATTAGTGGGAGCTCAAAAGCTTTAAAATCATGCTGAAAAACTACCTAAAAATCTCTATCAGAAATCTTATAAAAAATAAAGGTTTCACTTTTATAAATATCCTCGGCCTTTCCATGGGAGTTTGCACTTTTCTGTTAATCTCATTATATGTGCTGGATGAATTAAGCTTTGACAACTTTCATAAAAATGGGGATAGGATTTATAGAATAAACGCTGACATTAATTTTGGTGGAAAATACAAGGAAACAGCGGAAGCAAGTGATCCTTTAGGTTTTACGTTGAAAAAAGATTATCCGATAATAGAAAATGCAGTGAGGTTTAGGAGAAATGGAAGCAGGCTAGTAAAAAAAGAAGGATCAAATCAAAATATGGATGAGAACGCCGTAATTTTCGCTGATTCTACCTTATTTGATGTCTTTACCCTTCCTTTTATAGCAGGGAGTCCTAAAACTGCTCTCTGTGCGCCTAATAGTTTGGTTATTACGGAAAAAATCGCCCTAAAATACTTTAATAAGACTAATGTAGTGGGTGAAGTATTAATATTAGACAATAAAGATACCTATAAGATTACGGGTGTCATTAAAGATATACCACATAACTCTCATTTTAAATTTGATTTTTTCTTATCCATGGAAGGATTGGAGGAAAGCAAAAAAGGCAATTTTTTGAGCCATAATTTCAATACATACCTTTTACTCAAGGAAGGTGTTAATCCTAACGAAGTTGAAGAAAAGTTTCCCCAAATTCTGACAACTTATCTTGGTCCGCAGGCTGAACAAACACTCGGCATTAAGTATGAAGCGCTTATAACACAAGGCGCTTTTATTAGATACTCTTTAATCCCGTTGAAAAAAATTCACCTTCACTCGGATAGACAGGGGGAATTGGAA
>DASPJL010000038.1:0-5369 GCA_035628645.1 Cytophagales bacterium
TTGTTTCTAAACATTTCTTTTTCTTCAGTGTACAGATTGGTACCCGAGGCGCAAAAGGAAATTTTGGATCTCATGAGCGCAAGTGCTGAAGAAGAAAACCATTCCAAAGGTTGCAAAAAACTGGCTGAATTAGACAAAGAATACTTCAGTTGCTACTCGGCTTTCTGCTTCACCTCGTATGTTGTTATTGAGAAAAGTTACTTTCCCCCAAGTGTAAATCTCCTTGTTTTTTACCCTGAAAAAGTTTCACCGCCTCCACAAGCGTTTTTTTCGTGAGTGTATTTTTTTCTTCACACTCATAAATATGCCACCTAACATTTGCATTTCTTCACGGAAGTGTCGGTTTGATGGTGCATTTCATGTGTATATAATTTGTTTTTAGGTGTCCCATGGAATTCGCATGATAATCATTCTCGATTGGGTGAGCTCTTTGCTCATGCTTATTTCATAGAAAATCCTAAACGGATCAGTTATTATTCTCAACTGGAGTGACTAACTGTTTAAATGAACAGGATTAGGCTGGACTTGTGGTTTTATCACCCATTCTAGTGTATGCCTGTGTAAAAACAGCTCAATCCATTAACAATTAAATTTTCTATAAAAACCTTATGAATAACTCAAATAAATTAAATCCTTTTCTCACCATTAAAAACGATTTGCCGTCGGGCCTTGTCGTTTTTCTTGTAGCGCTGCCTCTCTGTTTGGGGATTGCATTGGCTTCAGGCGCGCCTTTGTTTTCAGGATTACTGGCGGGTATGACCGGAGGCCTTGTTATTTCAATGCTAAGCGGCTCTCAACTAAGTGTAAGCGGACCAGCAGCCGGACTTACAGTGATTGTGGCCAGTGCAATACTTACACTGGGCTCTTATGAACTGTTCCTTGTATCTGTTGTTTTAGCCGGAATTTTACAGCTCATTCTTGGTTATTTAAAAGCAGGAACCATTGGTAACTATTTCCCTTCCAGTGTGATCAAAGGAATGTTAACTGCAATAGGATTAATTTTAATTCTAAAGCAAATTCCACATGCCATAGGCTATGATGCTGATTTTGAAGGCGATTTTGCTTTTATGCAGACAGACGATGAAAATACCTTTTCTGAAATAATAAATGCTATAGGCAAAAGCAGCCTGGGCGCTATTATTATAAGTTTAACTGCTCTTTTTATTTTGATTGGTTGGAATTATATACCTTCCAAAAGGATAAAAAGTATTCCAGCTCCATTAATTGTGGTTGTATTAAGCGTTATTATCAATTACCTGTTTGAAATTTCCGGTTCAGGATTAGCAATTTCCGGCGGTCATTTGGTAAATATTCCTGTTTTAAGTCATCCTTCAGAATTTTTGAGTTTGTTTACTTTCCCGGCTTTTTCGCAGATAATGAATCCAGACGTATTTATAGTAGCAGTAACTATAGCTATTGTGGCAAGTCTTGAAAGTTTGCTGAGCGTAGAAGCAATAGATAAGTTGGATCCTTTAAAGAGAAACACGCCCACAAACAGGGAGCTTAAGGCTCAGGGAGTTGGGAATATTGTATCCGGATTAATCGGCGGATTACCAGTTACCGCAGTAATTGTAAGAGGATCCACTAATACCTATGCAGGAGCCAAGACCAAATTTTCATCATTTTATCATGGATTGTTTCTGTTGTTTTCCATATTGCTTATTCCGGGGATCATTAATATGATACCGCTATCCGCACTGGCTGCTATCCTTATAATGGTTGGATACAAACTCACTTCAATATCGCTTTACAAAAGCATGTATAAAGCTGGATGGGATCAATTTATTCCATTCATCATTACCGTTATCGCCATAGTTTTCACAGACTTGCTTGTCGGAATCGGCATAGGATTAGCGGTAGGTGTATTATTTATTCTGAGAAGAAATATGAAAAATCCATATTATTTCAACAAAGAGGAATTCAATCCTAATGAACCAGTTAAAATTATCCTTTCAGATGAAGTGTCTTTCCTTAATAAAGCAAGCATTCAACTTACGTTAGATCATCTGCCTGAAAACTCAAATGTAATCATTGATGGCAGCCGGTCGACTTATATTGATTACGATGTGCTTGAAATCATCCGGAATTTTAAGGAAACAGCTCATGCAAAAAACATAAATGTTCAGTTTATAGATATAAAAAAGTCTTACCAACTTCCACAAAATACAAATACCAGAGTGGTTCAGCAGACATATGACAAACTGCTCGAAAATAACCGGGAGTGGGTAGAGTCGAAATTATATAAAGACCCCGACTATTTTAAGAACCTTTCAGAAGGACAATGGCCAAAGTTTTTGTTTATAGGCTGTTCGGATAGTAGGGTACCATCTAATCATATTACGGGGACAGGTCCAGGAGATATGTTTGTACACAGAAACATTGCAAATTTGGCTTTACCGGAAGATAAAAACCTGATGGCCGTTTTACATTATGCTGTTGAAGTATTAAAGGTAGAACACATCATTGTCTGTGGTCATTATGGCTGTGGAGGAGTAAAAGCTGCGATGGAGGGAAATAATAATGGATATGTAGGAGAATGGATTTCACACATTAAAAAAACTTATCTGGAAAATCAAGCAGAACTTGAAAACATCAAAGATGAAGAGCTGGCATATCAAAGACTGGTCGAATTGAATGTTTTAAAACAGGCAAAAAACCTTTTTGAAACTCCGCAGGTGCAGCAGGCAATCAGGATAAAACAACCGCTCTCAATACATGGATGGGTTTATGATATGCATAAAGGGCTTATTAAAGACTTGAATGTTAATCATATCAATGCTTCCGATGTTTCAATCCTGAATCAAAGCAATTCATAAAATCATCAATTTAAGAAGATAAAGAGGACTCAAGGTTTGGGTCCTTTTTTCATTGTTTTCACAGGCCGCGTTTTTAAATTAACAGGTAATAGGGATATTTTTTTAATAGCTGCCATAAGGTTGTCAGTGGTCATTTTTTTCTTTGAGGCATCTTACAGACAAAACAACATATTATGGACAAGGTAGATCTTACAAAAAAGTACAAAAGTTATTTTAGGGCTAAAGCCAAGCCAGAATTGGTGGAAATCGAAGAAGCTCAATTCCTTTCTATTTTAGGAAAAGGCGACCCTTCCTCAAAAGAGTTTTCTGACAAAATACAAGCTTTATATTCTACAGCCTATGCAATTAAATTTGTTTTAAAATCAAAGGATCAGGATTTTACTGTATCAAAGCTCGAGGGTTTGTGGTGGTTTGATGATGAAAAATATAGTGGAATAACAATTTCTGAGGCGCCGGTAAAAGTGCCAAGAAGCGAATGGGAATACAGATTACTGATTCGAATGCCGGATTTTGTAACCAACAAGGAAGTGCAGGAAGGCATTCAAACTGTTCTTGCAAAAAAACAATTGCAACTTGCAAACCATATTGAATTTTACAAAATGAGAGAAGGCAAGTCCGTTCAAATGCTTCATATTGGGCCATTTGATAAAGAGCCCGAAACGCTAAGCCAAATGAATGAGTTTATGAAAGCCAACAATTTCGCCAAAAATGGACTTCATCATGAAATTTATTTAAGCGACTTTAACAAAACGCCTGCAGAAAAATTAAAAACGATTTTGAGAGAACCTGTGAAATAAAAACGTTAAAAGCCGGAGGTAACTTCTTCCTCCTTTCATAATCCAATCGTTTGTCTTTTGTCAGAACCGGAATTTTTGGAATTGTTGAAAAAATTGGAATTAACGACAATTCCAAAATTCCATCCATTGTCTCGTCCTAAAAAAAGTTTACAGGTTTAACATTAAATCCTGAATAGAGTTTACAATTGAATAATTGTCCTGAAACAAGTTTACAAATAATTGTTAGGAGAGACAAACTCAATGGTCCTCTGTTCATCATTTGGTTTATGCCTTTCATATCTTCAGCAGGTTCTGTCAAGGGTTGGTTTGCGGGTAAGCTAAATGGCCCTGTGGGAGGGTTTGCGGGTTTACGGCGCGTATCCCTTGACGGGTTCTGATGAAGATATATCTTTGCATAATCAATTGATGGATAGGCTTGTACTATTTTCTTTTTGTTTTTTTCTGTAGGTCTTCCAATGTTTTTTAAGAACTCCTTCTTGCTGATGTGCCTGAGATGGTGTTAGCATGTTACAACTGGAATGAGGTTTGTAATTGTTATAAATATCAATTGCTTCATCTACCTTGCTTAATGCATCTTTAAAGGAAACAAGAGGCACTGGTGGCAGAACTTCATTCTTTATTATTCCGTTAACTCGCTCTGCCAGAGCATTATCATATGGACTACCGCTTTGAGTCATGCTTATTCTGATCCCTTTTTTGTTAAGGATTTTTACATATTTATCTGAACAATACTGAAGTCCTCTATCTGAATGATGGATAAGTCCAGTACATATTTCATTGTTTGCCAATGCCATTTTTAGGGCTTTTACACATAAATCTGCTTGTAAACTTTCTGATAAACAGTAACCTACTATTTTCCTTGAATAAGCATCTGTAATTAAGGCAAGGTATATGAATCTATCCTCCAGGCGTAGATAAGTAATGTCGCTTACCCAGAGTTGACCTGCTTTTGTCGGTATAAATTGATCAATAAGAAGATTAGGATATTTTCTAAACCAATGATTGGAGTTTGTGGTATATACCTTTCGCTTCCTGGTTTTTACCAATAAACCATTACTAGCCAATAAATTAAAGAAGGCATCTCGCCCCATTTGTATTTGGTGAGCTTCAAGGCCTTCCTTTATTTTAGCCAGCAGTACTCGTCCTCCACACCGATGTAGTTTCTTACGAGCTTCCTTTACAAGCTCCAACACGATATTTTCTCGAAGAACCACTGCTGTTTGCTCCTGATTTTGTTTGTAATAACCTTGTCGAGTAAGTCCAAACAATCCGCTTAATACTTCCATACTCTCAAATGGATAAAGCTCTTTCATTTTTCTGATTGCCTGGTGTCTGACTTTTTTCGGATATCTATTTTAAGCTCTTTTTCAGCTATATCTATCATGGTTTGATACCCAATTCTTTTCAGGCGTTCTTCTTCCAAAGCCTTCTCGAGTTCTTTGACTCTTTGCTCAAGCTCTTTATTGCCTTTTTCAGCTTTCTTTTTCATATCTGAAGTTAGCTTATCTTCATCACCTTTGGAATGCTGATCAGATAGATATTTCTTAGACCAAAGATTTACGCTTGTTTGACTTATGCCAAACCTTGCTGCTACAACATACTGATCATCTTCCCCATGATGATAAGCTTCAGCTACTTGTCTTTTAAATGCCTCACTGTACTGGCTACCTGGTAGTTTCTTTTTGTGCGGTCTTCCTTTTAATTTTTGTCCTGACATTTGTTTACATCTTTTGTAAACCTATTTCAGGACGAGACA
>DASPJL010000039.1:0-8031 GCA_035628645.1 Cytophagales bacterium
GACAAAAAAACCATTTTAGTAATCGGCGGAAGCCTGGGCGCAAGAACAATAAATGAAAGCATAGCCGGATCAGTTGAAAAGCTGAAAGAAGCCGGCATTCAGGTGGTTTGGCAAACTGGCAAATTGTTCTACGAACAAGCGCTGGAAATTCAAAAAGGAAATCCGGAGGTAATAAAAGCCTTTGATTTTATAAACCGGATGGATCTTGCTTATGCGGTAGCAGATGTAGTGGTGTCAAGAGCAGGGGCACTTTCTGTATCAGAATTGTGCCTGATTGGAAAAGCTTCAATCCTGGTTCCTTCTCCAAATGTAGCCGAAGACCATCAGACTAAAAATGCAATGTCACTGGTAAATAAAAATGCGGCGTTGTTGGTGAAAGATGTAGACGCAAGAAATACTTTGGTGGAAGGCGCCATAGCATTACTTAAGGATGAAGGCAAAAAGAAAACGCTTAGCGAGAATATTAAAAAGTTGGCAAAACCTGATGCAGCAAAGGTGATTGCCGATCATGTGATAAGTTTAATTAAAAGATAACAACCATAGCCGTGAAGTTAGAAGATATAAATAATGTTTATTTTTTAGGATTAGGAGGAATAGGAATGAGCGCTCTTGCCAGATGGTTCAAGGCACAGGGATTTCATGTTCATGGTTACGACAGAACGCAAACGCATTTAACAGAACAATTGGAGCATGAGGGGATAAAAATCCATTATGAAGATTCAATTAAAAACATTCCAAGCAATATTAAGTCGGACAAACACCATACGCTGGTAATTTATACACCTGCCATTCCAAAGGATCACCAGGAATTTTCCTTCTTAAAGATCAATGGTTATGAAATTAAAAAAAGGTCGGAAGTATTAGGAATCTTAACGCACAACAAATTTACCATTGCCGTTGCCGGTACGCACGGTAAAACCACAACCAGTTCAATGATTGCCCATATTCTCAGGTATTCGGGAGTAGATAGCGCTGCATTCTTAGGGGGAATTACTCAGAATTATGGAACAAACTTCTTAATCAACAATGCTGAAGATGCTCCTGTGGTAGTGGAGGCGGATGAATACGACCGTTCTTTTCTGACATTAAGCCCTAATATAGCGATCATCACTTCTACGGATGCCGATCACCTGGATATTTATGGAGAAAAGGAAGAAGTACTTAAATCCTTCAATGAATTCGCCAGCAAAGTAAAAGAAGACGGAAAGCTTTTTATTCATAGTGAAGTAAGCCTGGAAAAAGGCTCGCCTGAAAAAACCAAAACCTATTCCCTTGATTCGGGAAATTTCACGGCAAGAAATGTGACTATCCAAAAAGGTAATTTTCATTATGCCCTCAACAAGGATGGCCAAAATCTTGGAGAAATCATTCTACAGGTTCCCGGATTCCATAACGTTGAAAACTCCCTTGCTGCGATAGCGACTGCATTGGAACTCAATATCAGCTTTGAAAAAATACAGGGTGCGCTGGCTTCCTACAAAGGGGTAAAGCGTCGTTTCGAATATATTCTCAGAACAGATAAAATCATTCAAATAGATGATTATGCACATCACCCCACAGAATTAAATGCATTTATAAAATCTGCAAAGGCAATTTATCCCGACAAAAAACTTACGGTTGTATTCCAGCCGCACTTATTTAGCAGGACACGTGATTTTGTGGTGGAATTTGCCGAAAGCCTGAGTCTTGCCGACGAAGTACTGTTGCTTGACATCTATCCGGCCAGGGAATTACCAATTGAAGGAATCAGTTCACAAATTATTTTTGATAAAATAAAGATTGAAAACAAACAGCTTTGCAGAAAAGCCCAGATAACAGACATTATTCAAAACGGTGATTATGAAGTAATCGCAACTGTAGGTGCTGGCGATATTGACCAATTGATTGATCCTATTAAAAACATTTTAACCTCTAAATACAATGTTTAAAAAATTCCGGATTAAAAGAGGCGTATTTGTTTTTGCAGGCTGTATAATGTTATTCAGCCTTATTGGCTTTGTAGAAAAAAAGCATGATGACCGTGTTTGCAAAAAAGTCATTATCAACGTCAATAATGAGTTTGAAAATTATTTTGTTGACCAATTGGACATCCAATACCTGATAAGGGCTGCCCATTCAGGAAACATTATCGGACAAAAATTTTCTTCTCTAAATCTTAAATACCTCGAAGAAAAAATTGAGACGAACAATTTTGTAAAAGATGCACAAGTTTTCAATGATTTAAGAGGAAACCTGGTCATCAACGTAGATCAGATGCGACCTATGGCCAGACTTATAAACCATTTTGGAGGAGGGGCTTACATTAGCACAGACGCTACTGTTTTACCGCTTTCTTCAAAATTTGCTTCCAGGGTAATTATAATCGGCGGCCCCTATGTCAAATATATTACAGATTCTTTTCTAAAAAAGGAGGAAGGACAAACGCTGCTTAAAATGCTTGACCATATAGAATCCGATCCTTTCTTAAAGGCCCAGATAGCACAAATGGATATAAATAGTGTAGGAGAAATAACGCTTTTTCCACAGATTGGAAAGCAATACATAGAGTTTGGAACTACAAAGGATTATGAGTTAAAATTCAGGAAATTAAAGGCTTTCTATAAGAAAATCCTTCCGGTAAAAGGATGGGGAAGTTATGAAAAAATAAGTTTGAAGTATGAAAATCAAATAGTTTGTGAATAAAAATAAAGATATGCAACAAGATAAAATTATCGTCGGTCTTGACATTGGAACAACAAAGATTTGTGCCATTGTCGGAAAATTAAATGAGTATGGCAAACTGGAAGTCCTAGGCATGGGTAAATCTGTTTCAGACGGCGTTATCCGAGGCATAGTCACAAATATTGACAAAACAGTAACTGCTATACAAAGGGCAATTTCAGATGCAGAGGAGAATTCCGGGATAAATATACGTGTGGTAAATGTTGGCATAGCAGGACAGCATATTAAAAGCAGTATGCATCATGGCAGTATTACCCGTACGAGCTATGAAGAAGAAATTACTATAGAAGATATCACAAGGCTAACCAACGACATGTACAGGATTGTCATTCCCCCGGGAAGCGAAATTATACATGTGATGCCCCAGGATTATATTGTTGACTATGAGGAGGGAATTAAAGATCCTGTAGGAATGTCAGGAATAAGGCTGGAGGCTGACTTTCACGTAATTACTGCACAAACTAATGCGATTAATAATGTAAATAAATGTATCCGAAGGGCAGGACTTGAAATTGAAAACCTGATACTTGAACCTTTGGCTTCCAGCATGGCGGTGCTTAGTGACGAAGAGAAAGAAGCAGGTGTTGTGATTGTTGATATCGGAGGCGGCACTACCGACATCGCTATTTTCCATGACAACATTATTCGTCATACAGCGGTCATTCCTTTTGGAGGGGACATTATTACCAATGACATCAAACAGGGTTGTATGGTAATGCAAAACCAGGCGGAATTGCTTAAAATAAAATTTGGAAAGGCCATTGCAGAAGAAGCCAATCCAAATGAAATCATCTCAATTCCCGGCTTAAGGAATCGTCCTCCAAAAGAGATATCTATCAAAAACCTGGCGCATATTATTGAAGCCAGGATGGAAGAAATCATTGAATTGGTGCATTCAGAAATCATTACCTCAGGCTATGAAAATAGACTTGCAGGAGGCATAGTGATAACTGGCGGTGGTTCTCAACTTCAGAATTTAAAACAATTGGTGGAGTTTATGACCGGCATGGATGTTCGTATCGGCTATCCTAATGAACATTTAGGGAAGAGCAAAGTAGAAGCAGTAAAAAGTCCAATGTATGCAACTACAATAGGACTGGTACTAGCTGGTTTCAGAGCGCTTGACGACAGAGATAACAGGTACAATCAGGCAAAAACAGTATCCTCAAATCACAAGGCAGTAAAAAAGGAAAACTTAAGTGGTGACTTTTTTAAGAAAATAATTGACAAGACCAAGGGTCTGTTGATAGATGACTTTGAAGGAAAGTCTGGTTATTAAATAATGTTAAATAAACTTTTCACCCATCCTAAAACAAAATCAACCATGTTTGAAAATCATTATAAGTTTGAGATCCCCACTCATCATAAGTCCATCATCAAAGTGATCGGCGTAGGCGGGGGCGGAAGCAACGCCGTAAACCACATGTACAATCAAGGCATTAAAGATGTGGAATTTGTTGTATGTAATACTGACTCCCAAGCCCTGAAAAATAGTCCTATCCCTTACAAACTTCAAATAGGAACCAACCTTACAGAAGGGCTAGGCGCCGGAGCAAATCCTGAAAAAGGTAAAAATGCAGCTTTGGAAAGCAAAGAAGATATAAGGGAATTGTTAAGCGACAACACCAAAATGGTTTTTATAACTGCCGGAATGGGCGGTGGAACTGGTACAGGGGCTGCTCCCGTAATCGCTAAAGTGGCAAAGGAACTTGACATCCTTACTGTAGGAATCGTTACTGCGCCTTTCTCATTTGAAGGAAAAAGAAAGATAACGCAAGCCGAAGCCGGAATAAATGACATGAAGCAATATTGCGACACGGTTTTAGTAATATCCAATGATAAGTTAAGGGAAATCTATGGAAATCTTCCAGTAAGCCGCGCATTTGCGGAAGCAGATAACATCTTAACCACAGCAGCAAAAGGAATCGCTGAGATTATCACTGTTCCAGGCTATGTAAATGTTGACTTTGAAGATGTAAAAACGGTCATGAAAGATTCAGGCGCGGCCGTAATGGGTTCTGCGCAGACAGAAGGCGAAGGCAGAGCTTTCAGAGCCGCTGAAGAAGCCATTTCAAGTCCGTTATTAAACAATAAAAATATCCTTGGCGCTCAAAAGATCCTTCTTTCCATCATTTCAGGTGACAAAGCCGAACTTCAGATGGATGAACTTTCTGAAATAACTGAATACATCCAGGAAAAAGCAGGAGATGATGCAGAAGTTATTTTTGGTCACGGAATTGACCCTACATTGGGAGAAAGCATAAGAGTAACCGTAATAGCTACCGGTTTTGAAAATATGCCACTAACCATGGATTCAAAAAGAAAGATTTTTGATTTGGAGTCTAACAAACAGATTAAAAGTTTTCCTGAAAACCATGTAGCAGCAAAGCCTGTTGAAATGCCAAGAATGCCAGAGCCAAAACCCAATTTTGAATCTCCGAAGCCAATGGAAGAAGAAATACCCAACAGAGTGGTGTTTAATCTGGAGAACAGCTTTGACTTAATTGAAGATAGTGCTGAGGAAAATGAATCAGCCAATAATCATGTTCCTGACAGAGAGCTTGAGCACAAAAGGAATTTGTTAAACGAGCAGGCAAGGGACCGCGTGCATAAACTCAAAAGCCTGAGTTCAAGCTATACAGCTAGAAATGATGATTTCAAAGAAAGATTGGAAACACCGGCTTATTTAAGAAAAAAGGTGGTTTTGCAAAATGTTCAAAATTCTTCTGAAAGCAATCTTTCCCGATATAATCTTAACGATGACAATCAAATATTAGGGAATAACCGCTTCTTACACGATAATGTAGACTAGATAATTTTAAAATGTTGGATTATTGAATGCTAGAACTTATGTTTTAGCATTCTTTTTTTATCCCTTTATAATTTGTTCGGCTTGCAGTTCCAGTAATTCATTGTAAAGTTTATGGTTTATTTTATTGTCCTCCATAAATTTTTCTACGGCAGCAAGTTTTACTTTTAAAGCCAGCACATCCATTCCCAGATAATTAAAAATATCCGTAAGGTGGCTAAGGGCAAGGGCTCCTCCCATCATTCCAGCAGATAATCCAACAAGCGCAGCCTTTTTATTCCTAAAGCTCTGGGGATATTTCATCCCGTCAATAAAAGCTTTAAGGACACCGGGAAATGAAGAATTGTATTCGGGAACCACAAACACAAATTTCTCAGAAGCTTCTATGATCGACCCAAATTTATTAAAGTGTTCGTTTTTGCCTGTTTGCCCATATAAAGCAGTAAACAGAAAATCCACCGGCAGTTCTGCAAGATCAACAATGACACTCTCCGCCCCCTTTTGTGTTAAAATATTCTGATAATACTTTGTAATGGTAAGGGTAAGAGAGTTTTTCCTGTTTGTGGACGAGATCAATGTAATCATTAATTCAACTATTAATAAAACCTATATTCTCTGCAATTTAAAGGAAAGGTATTATTTACCCTGAAAACAGGAAGCAATTCACTTTTTTAGGAGTATTCAAACAAAAAAGCCGGAGTTTCGTCCGGCTTTGAAACTTATTAAATTAAATGTTACTTTTTAGCAACTACATCTACGTTCAATTCAAAGTCATCATAGATTGCTTTGTCTCCAAGATTATCAAAGAAACTTGTTGATCCATAACGCACATCATATTTACTTCTATCAATTTTAAACGAGGCTTTAACGTTTACGTTTTTCTTTTCTACCGTAACTGTTGCAGGAACTGTCACCTCGTTTGTAGTTTTTTTGATGGTCAGTTTTCCAGTCAGTTCATAGTTAGGCTGACCCGCTGCTGCATTGGCAATTGGTTTAGCTGAAGTAACTTCAAAATTTGAAGTGGGATATTTCTCAACGCCAAAGAAATCATCTGATTTTAAGTGAGTAACTAACTTTTTGTTATATTCTGCATCTTTTAAATCTTCAACTACAATGGAAGTCATGTCTATAACAATATTTCCACCTTTTAAAGAATTTCCTTCCACATGGATTTCACCACCTTTTACACTCACTGTACCGTTATGTTGTCCTGTTACCTTTTTTGCCAACCAGTTTACTGAACTTTGACCAGGAACAACTTTAAAAGTAGATGAAGCTGGCTTTGTTGTAAACGCAGCAGCAAAAATTACCAAAGCTACTATAGCAAGAATTGAATTTACTTTTTTCATTTTAATTAATTTAAAGAGAATTTTAATTGTTTTATTTTCTAAGTTTATCTAATAAATTATTTAACTGTTTCGCTTCTTCCACAGTAAGAATACTTGAAAGTTCGTCATACATCTGGTCTAGCAAGGGATCTATTTCTTTTAATAATTTAAGCCCCTTCTCACTAATCAACACGTTTACCGCTCTTCTATCTTCAGGACATTGTACCCTTTCCACCAATCCCTTTTTCTTAAGCTTTTCTACAAGTCTGGAAGCGTCACACATTTTATTTAGCATCCTTTCCACAAGTAAGTTAATAGTTGCGGGAGTTGGATATTGCCCTCTTAATATCCTTAAAAGGTTAAACTGCTGAGGCGTAATGGCAAAAGACTTAAATATGTTAATCTGTGAATCGTGCAGCCAGTTGTTGGTAAAATATATATTTAGGACCATCTTATGGTGCTCGCTTCTAAAGCTCTTTTGTTTTATTTCGTCTTCCAGCTTCATTTATTTGACAAAGGTAATAATAAAAATAGATGTTGCAACATCTATTTTTAGAAAAATTTTTATCTTTTGTTTAAATCTTCAACAAGTTCATCTACTACCTGGAGGGTAAACTTAAATTCTGTACCTATATTTTGTTTACTTTCTACCCATATTTTCCCGCCATTCTTTTCAACAAATTCTTTACACAATATAAGCCCAAGCCCAGTACCTTCTTCTTTAAATGTACCCGGTTTTGTAAGGTGGAAATCTGTTCGGAATAACTTCGGCTGATCTTCTTCATTAATTCCAACCCCATTATCACTCACTGAAACTTCAACAAAGGAATCACTTACATTGGCATTAATTTCAATTTTTCCTCCCGGGTTTGTAAACTTTAAGGCATTTGACAATAAATTTCTGAATACGAAGTCAAGCATATTCTCATCGGCAAACACCACAATATTCTTATCTACATTGAGTTGCAGGTCAATAAGTTTGCCGCTTGCCCGTGCATTTAAAAGATCATGCGTTTTTTGAACTGACTTATAAAGGTAAAATTTCTTGGGATTGAAATCGATGTGCCCCATCTGTGATCTTGCCCATTGCAACAAATTTTCTAGTAAGGCAGAAAGGTTTTCCACTGATTTATGCATGTCCTTTGCCAGCTTTGTCCGCTCTTCCTCCGTAAA
>DASPJL010000040.1:0-25941 GCA_035628645.1 Cytophagales bacterium
CGACCACAAACGCATTATGAAAATGGCAATAAAATGGCAAAACAATAGAGTTTTTTCAAAACGTGTCACTATGCGCAGTTTCCCTATATTTTAAATTATTTACAATGGAACAATCAGAAGAAAAGAAATCAAAAATAGCTCATCTCCTTCCTTATCAATTTAAAGAAGGAAACAAGGGGTCTTTAAAAATGTACCAGTCCAAAGAGCAACTATTAGAAGAGATAGAAAAATATTTCTTGCTGTGTGCAGAAAATAAAAAACCTTTAACAATTACCGGCCTTGCCTTATCCCTTGGCTTTGGCTCGCGGCAGTCCTTAATTAGGTATCAAAAAGAAGCAGGTTATGAGGAGTTTCATTCAATAGTAGAATGGGCTAAGATGCGAATAGAGTCGTCTTATGAAGAAATGCTTGTTACTCGTCCGCATGTTGCCGGCCTGATCTTCAACATGAAAAATAACTTCGGTTATTCGGATAAGATAGAAATTGAGGCTACGGCAAATACTTCGAATAATGTCGAGAACCTATCAGAAGAAGAAAAGCTTCAAATGCACAAACTTTTAAACAAGGCTAAGAATGTTTCCGGAGTTTAATTTATTGCAGCTTGAATGCTCAATGTATAAAAACAAGAATATTGAGTTTTTGGACCTAACAGGCAAGCAGAAAGAAGCACTTGGATTTCTTATAGATTCCCCTATCTCTGTTTTGCTATTTGGGGGTGCTGCAGGAGGTGGTAAAAGCTGGTTAGGTGTAACATGGTTGATTTACAATTGTCTTGCTTATCCTGAGACAAGGTGGTTTATTGGCAGGGTAGAGTTGAAGAAGATAAGAAGCACTACTTTCAGGACTTTCAAGAAAGCTTGTAAAAAGTATGGCATATCTAAAGAGTTATACAGGTTTAATGGTCAGGATAACTTCATAGAGTTCAACAATGGTTCAAGGATTGATTTACTTGATTTAAAAGTTGAACCCTCGGATCCATTCTTTGAGGATCTGGGTTCTGAAGAGTTTACCGGGGGATTTATAGAAGAAGGGGGAGAGGTTGACTTTGATGCCTTTGATACTTTAAAAACCAGGGTAGGGAGGCAGAACAATGACCTTTACAAACTACCTGGAAAGATTCTGATTACTTCCAACCCGAAAAAGAACTGGCTTTATACTTCCATCTATAAACCATTTATGCAGGGCACATTAAATCCGAAGTATCATTTTATTCAATCCCTGGCTACTGACAATAACTTTCTGGATGCTGGCTATCAAGAAAACCTAAACTCGATAACCAATTCAGTAAAAAGGGAAAGGTTAAGGGATGGTATCTGGGAATATTCGGATAATGATAACACTTTATGCGATTTTGATTCAATAAGTGCCGTTTTCAACAATAAGCAGCTGTTAAACCAGGAATCAAACTTCTTTTATATCTCTGTTGACGTTGCGCGGTTCGGAAAAGATAAAACAGTAATTATCGTCTGGAAAAACTTCTGTACAATTGAAATAAGGACAATTGATAAATCCGACACGAAGGTTGTTGCTGACACTGTAAAGGACCTGATGAAAAAACATAAGCTAGGTGCTAGGAATGTAGTTATTGACGGCGATGGAATAGGAGGCAGTGTAATAGATCAAATTCCCGGCAGTACCTCCTTTAATAATGGTGCATCCCCAATAGAAACAGGTAAAATACAGGAAAACTTCGCAAACCTAAAAACCCAATGCTACTTCCTTCTTGCTGAAGCCATCAACAAAAGTAAGCTCTATGTAAAGTGCAGTGATCCAAAAATGCAGGAGGTAATTACCGAAGAATTAGAACAAATAAGAATAGTCAATCAGGATTCAGACGGAAAGGTAAAGATCTTGTCAAAAGGTGAGATAAAAGGAATTATCGGGCGGTCCCCGGACTACTCCGATGCCTTAATGATGCGATTTTACTACGTGGCAAAATATGGATGGGAAAGCAAAGTGCATAGCATGAAATCAAGGGTCTTCATGGGAGAGGCGACATTTTATGAGAATAGAAAGCTACCGGATACAAGTATGTTCACCAAAGAAGAATTAACAAAACATAAAAACCTTAAAAAAATCATTGGCTATGGAAAGGGATAACAATTTAATAGAGCAAAACAATGAAGATTTATTAAAAACGGTAAGTGAGGTAAAGAAAGCCCTGGCAGTTGAAAAGAACATCTCGCTATCCTTCTTGATTGAAACATTAGAAAAGCAGCTTAAGCAGCAAATAGAATTAACTCAAGTCCTAAGCTATGCACAATTTACCTCCCTTCCTCTCAATGAAAGGGAAAGGCTTAAGTCTTTAGGGTTTAAAGGAAGAACCAATAAACAAGTTTTTTATATACCTAGAAAATAAACAAAATGAAAACAGTAGAAGCAGAACAAAAAGAACTCATTACTATCTACATGGATGTAGAATATGAGGAAACAAAAAAAGAAGAAATTGAAGCTTTCAGAAAAGATTGGCAGGAACAAGTTAATAAGTTCAAGGCTATGGATTTGGGCGAAATTAATAGCCATGACGAGTTGATTGCCATTATTTCAAACCCTCACGAATTTATTTTAAAAAGATGGGCGGACAGGGTAGAGGCTCCGGCAATGTTCGACAAGGATCGCTATTTAAATCTTTTAATAAAGCCGGATACATCAGAATTTAAGATTCTTCACTGGATAAGACATGACATGTTTTATTTAGAAAGATGGGAGATCAAAATAAATGAGCAAGTTACAAGGCTACTTATTGAGGCCCGTAATTTTTCCTTAGAAAAGGATTCCCATAAACATAAAGTTTACAAATCCTTAGTAAACCTTGAGAAAACGTTGAATGAGACGATGGAAGCAATGGGGAGTACTTATTTCTCTATAAAAAATGATGAGTCTATAGGAAAACTGTTTGCTCAACAGGATGAGCAATGGCACAGGCCGGCAAAGCTTTCCCTTGATCAAAATAAGGTGAAGAATTTTCTAAAAGAAAGAGTACGTTAACGAGGGGTAATACCCTCTTTTTTAGTATATTACTACATCAAAGTTAAAGTAATGGAAGAAAAAATATTACTGCATGTCGGAATTGACGAAGGCGAAATAAACAAAGCTGTTAAAGCTATCCAAACCGCCCGGATAAGGATAGAAGAATTGAAAAAGTCTCAGGCAGAACTAAAAAAGCAGGGTGAGGGAAATTCTGAACAATTCATTCTCCAGGAGCAGGAACTAAAAAAACTCTCCGGGGTAGTTAATGAAAATAGTAAAATTCTTCAGATTAACTCCAACATGAATAAGGCCAACGCGGAAGCCATAGACGGGTTGAGGGCTGCAAATAAAGCGTTGATCAAGGAAAGGGATAGTTTAAGCACTGCTACTGATGAAGGCCGAAAAAGGATAATTGAAATAAACCAGCAGATTGACAAAAACACTGCTACCATTAATGAAAACTCTTCTGCTACCGAAAAACAAAGGGCGAACATTGGAAACTATGCTTCTGCTTTAGATGGACTAGTGCCGGGCTTAGGAGGTTTTGCTTCAAACCTTAACGAGGTAAGAGAAGAATCCGGAGGAGTAAGCCAGGGTATTATGGGAATGGTAAAGTCTAGCCTTGCTTTCATTGCTACGCCAATAGGGGCAGTTCTGGCAGTTTTAGGGGTTGCACTCAGTGCGATAACTAGCTATTTGAATGGCTCGGAAGAGGGACAGAATAAATTTAACCGGGTTCTTGCAATTGGAGGCGAAATAGTTGAAAAGGTAACAGATGTTATTGAAGTTTTAGGCGGTGCTATTTTCAATGGACTAGGTAAGGCATTTTCTTTCATCGGGGATCTTGCAGAAAAAGTATTCCCTGGGGTTACGGATTCAATTAAATCTTTTGCAAGCGATGTGATAAACGAGGCCGATAGAATCTCCTCGATTCTGGAAACTTCAAATAAACAGGAAAGGGAATTGATTGTTGAAAGAGCAAGGATTTCTAAAGAATCTACTCAATTAAGACTTGAGGCTGACGAGTTAGAAGGTGCATCCAGGGTTAAAAAGCTCGATCAGGCTATTGCACTTGAAAGAGAGCTACTTGATAAAGAATTAGAATTTTCCAAAACCCGTTTAGCTATTGCGGAGAAAACGGCGGCGGACGATCCCACAATAGCCAACAAAAAAGCCCTTGCTGAAGCTCAGGCCGAATTGTTAAATAAAGAAGCAGAATATAATCAGGAAATAAGAAGAAATGCAAAAGAAAGGATTACGATACTAGATGAGGAAAAAAGGGAGCGGGATAAAAAAACAAAAGAGAGAGAAGAAGAAATAAAAAGGACCGCAGAAACAGAAACAGAAGCCGCAAGACTACTTGCTGAATTTAGGCTTCAGCAACAAATAGAAGCTTCTGCATCAGTAGAAGAAAGGGTAAAACGAGAAATAGCTTTGGAGAACTTTAAAAGGGATGAATTACTAAAGAATGCTTCCTTAACAGCTTCACAGGTTCAATTGATTAATGAACAGTCAGAAGCAGCTATTACCGGAATTAAGCAAAAAGGTATTGAGGATAGAAACGCCATAGAGGCTAAAGATAATGCGGAAAGAAAAAAAGAACTTGAAGATAAGCTCAATGAAGCAATTGAAAAAGCAGAGGAAGAACTTCAAATAGAAATAAATAAAGAGAAAGAAAAGTTTTTAAATGGAGTTATCACAAGAGAAGAATACGAAGCACAACTTCAAGAGGCTCAACTTGCTTCCTTATTGGTACAGCAAGAAATCGGTAAAAAGTTTGGTTTAGAGGATGAGGCACTTGCCGGCAAAATCTTGGATGCTAAGATTGCAATGAAGCAGAAAGAGGTGCAGGTTGTAGAATGGACAGAAAAAGAAAAACAAAAGTTTATCGCTGATTCATTTGGTCAAGTAGCAAGTTTGTTTAATAAAAATACAATTGCCTATAAATTACTTGCAAGTGCTGAAGCTGCAATAAATACCTACTTAGCCGCATCTAATGCACTTGCCGCCTATCCTTACCCATTTGGAGGAATTGCGGCGGCATTAGCGATAGTACAGGGTCTGGTAAACGTAGCAAAAATCAACTCTATAAAGCTTCCTAAAATGGCTATGGGAGGACTTATACCTATTACCGGTAAAGATCACAGCCAGGGCGGGGAGATTGTAAGTATTGGAAATAAACCAGTTGCGGAAGTGCAGGGTGGTGAAGATTTAGTTGTTTTAAAAAGAGGGGCTTCTCCTATGCTTAAAACATTGGCAATGGCCAATAAATTAGCAGGAGGCAGAGACTTTTACAATCATAGACAACCTCAAAGATATTTAGCCGATGGTGGATATGTAGCTAGAACAGTAAGTGACAGGGCGCGTGCTGAGTTTGACACAAATAGAATAGCAAATGCCATAGGATCACAGCTTGAAAAAATGCCCCCTTCTATTGTTCAGGTAACTGAAATAGAACGAGTACAGGCAAATAGAGCACGTGCCGCTAAAATAAGTGAGTTAAGTTGATGGCAAAGATAACAGAAGAGCATTTCAATTCTCTTAATCTCAGAGGAAGGGCGGATTTAGTATTTACGCAAGGGAAGCACTTGAGCCGAGTAGACAAATATGGATTTACAACAGATCTTTTTTCACTGGATGCTCTTTATATTCAAGTTTATTATCTTGACTATAGGCACACTCAATTAGAAGAACCTTGGATAGTTCGTTTGGAAGTTGTTACATCAAAGGATATAGAAAAATATACCGACCTAATAGAGATAGATAATTTATCGAAATAGACTTTGTTCCATGGAAAATAAGACCTAGGCTTTTTGGTTCAGGTTTTTTATATTTAAAGGAGAATGTAATTCAAAATGAAAGACGATGGATTGAATAACCTAACTGACTTTTCAATAGAAAAGCTTGAAGGCTTAATTGACACAATTATTGAAAACCCAGTAATTGAAAGTATCGACTTTACTGGTTTGTTTAAAACTCTTAAAGCAGTCAAATCTGTAAGAGACATTTTTTATTTAGAAAATATAAAGAAATTTATTTTTGAATTCGAAAAGCTGGATAAAAATGAAATTGAGTCGAGTTTAAAGAAGTGGAACAAAAGTGAAAAAGAAAAAAAGAAGGTTGGCAAGTTTCTATTAATGGCATTAGACAAGATTAGTCAAAATGAAAAAATAGAAATGTTAGTAAAAGTCTTCTTTGCCTATCTAAAAGAAGAAATAAATCAAGAATCCTTTTTTAGACTTTCCGAGGGAATTTTAAATGCTTATATTGAAGACTTAAAACATATTTATTCAAACCGTTCTCTTCGGAACTTATCTCCAGTAGGATTTTCTAATTTTTCGGTTGAAGACAATCCCCATGCAGAAAGATACAACTCTAAGCCTAGTTATATTTTAAAGTACGAATTATCAGATTTAGGAGAAGCTTTCAAGAAAATTGTCTTGGACGGTGATAGTTTAAAATATCATCCCCGGGTTTCCAAAGACCCGAATTATAGAGGATGGATTTAATAAAGGGTCTTTAATTAAGAACCCGCATATTTAAAGTATTCTAACTCATTATTTTGGAGTTCTACACAATTTATCTTTATTGAATCAAAGCTTATACTATAAGTTGTAGAAAAGTATTTTAAAAGTTTATTTAAGTTTTTAATTGCCTTTATAAAGTGCTTATCATAAGTAAAATATACAGAGGTGCTGTGGTCGCTAATATTGTCATTACACAAATACCTAGATCGACGAGCCAGGCCTTGCAATTTACGATAAGCAAGATAATTATCCTCAGAAAACTTTGTTGGAGAAATTGCAATTTCAGGATTAAGGGCATTGTCCACTTGACCATGAGATCTGTAATGTTCATTGATTTTATTTGCAATATGTGCATTAGCCAAATGCACAGCTACATAAAAAGAAACAGTCACCTGCCAGTCCCAAGAATCAGCAATATTATTATGTGTTTTATCAAGAAAAGCCAAATTCCTTTTAGCTTGGTTGATATGCTCAGAGAAAGAAGCCATTCAATTAACTTCTTCCATCGACAATAATACTTTTATAGTGAGGCGGTACGGTTAAGCCATCAGATTTTTCTACTATTGTTGATGAGATATTAAAACCTTTGGTGTAGTACTTTGAATTGACCTTGGCCTCAGCTAAAATGAGAGCATCTTCAGTGCCATCATCATCATCTTCAACTTCAGCCCAAACCAATACTTTTTCATCAGAATAATCTAAAGCTAGTTTCAAAGGAGGTTTCTTTAATCTACTTTTTAATTCAGTTGTATAATCAACAAGAATACTTTTAATGAAATACATAGAACTGGAAGCTCGGTTCATAGATACAATGTCTTCTTCTTTTCCCGTTATAAGCTTCTTGTAAAAATCTTCTCTTTCAGTAGGAGCCGTGTTAGTTTCTAAACTTATTTGATGAATACCTAATATAGTAACCAATTCATCAAACCATGGCTTTATTTGATCATGAAATGATAGCTTTGGTGAAATTTCGGTTAATTCCATATTGGGATTATTTAGTATTTATAATATTTTAACGCTGAAAGTAACTCTTTGTTATGCTATGCAGAGTGTTAAAAAGTACAGTAGTGTACAACAGCATATAACTATTAACTTTTTAAAGTTGTCAAATATAATTACATATTAAGGACTAAAGCAAGAGGTTATTAACAAAGTTATCCACAATCTATTTGAAGTATGCTCAATATAACACTTTTATTAAATGCATATTTTATACAAAGCTTACATCAATCATTCTTTTGTTTTAAAGAAAACAAAAACATTGGCTTAATACTTGACAATCACTCGACAGGGGGAATAAAAAAGCCTTAAGTTGTTGATACTTAAGGCTGTGAATGCTTGACAAGTGAACCCGCTGGGATTCGAACCCAGGACCCCTACATTAAAAGTGTAATGCTCTACCAGCTGAGCTACGGATTCTTTCAAAAACTAAAAAAACTTTGATTTTTTCTCTTTGTTTTCCGTTTTTTGAGTTGCAAAAGTAATAGCTTTATTGAATTATGCAAAGTTTAGTTCGAAAATTTCCCCTTAATCTGATAATATTTTTCCTCGCCCAGTCGCAACTTCTTTTTTCTCAAGAACTTGACGAAAAAGTTAATTTAGGCGATTCTTTATTTAAATCCAGAAAGTATACTCAAGCTTTTTCTGTATATGACGATTTATATAAAAATGACAGGTTGTTCTCTCCGCAGATGTTGGTAAAAATGGCATTTATACAGGAGGCAAGGGGTAATTATGCGCAAACGTTGCACTATTTAAATCATTATTACCTTTTAAGTAATGATAAAAAGGCCAGGGAAAAGATGGAGGACCTGGCGAACCAGTATAGCTTACAAGGTTATGAGTACTCTGATTTTAAATTTATTTTAAACTTGGCCAGGTACTATCAAATACCAATAAATTTTCTATTCATACTATTTGTCTCCATCTGGGTAGTTTGGATCGCCTATAGAAGCTTCTGGTATAAGTCTAATTTGAGGTTTCCGGCTCTAATGGTTTTGCTTTTGCTTGTAGCCTTCCAGATATTAAATTTCGTTGTAAAAAGCTATTCTGAAGCCATTATTTCAACAACTACTTTTGTGATGACAGGACCGTCAGCCGCTGCAGATATCTACCAAACCATTGAAAAGGGTAATAAAGTAGTTGTGCTGGACGAAACTGATGTTTGGTATAAAGTATCAATGGATGAAAGAAAAGGGTATATAAAAAAGAATCATTTACTATTGATCAACCCTTAGGAATGAAAATTTAAGAATGAACGAATCTTAGGGAGAAGAATGTTGAATTTTGATAATCCTGAAATGATCTAAAATTTTCTTTCAACAAAACAGATAGTTAACTGCTAATACCTAATACCCATCCTCATTTTCCAAATGGTGCACCCTCTTCCTTTGCCATGTGATTGTATACCATTTTGTCCATAAAAGAGGGGAAAAGCTTATTCAGAAAAACAGTCAACCGGTCTTTCGGACTCATTATTGAGAAAATTTTGCGCTTTTTCACTGCATTTAAGATCTTGATTGCCACTTCCTCAGATGTCATAAGATTTTTTTCTTCCAGAGGAGACTGGCCTTGGGGAGATCCGTCTTTGGTTAAAGAAGTTACCCTGATATTGGAAGAGGTAAATCCCGGACAAGCTATTAAGACATGAACGCCCGTTTTCAACAATTCTGTTCTTAATACTTCAAGAAATCCCTGAAGTGCAAACTTGGACGCGGAATAACCTGATCTTGCCGGAACGCCTCTAAAACCAGCTACAGAAGAAACCCCGACAATAGATCCTTTGGTTTTCAAAATGTGAGGCAAAGCATATTTAATTCCATAAACTGCCCCATAGAAATTGGTATCCATTACTCTTTTTATGACAGATAAATCCAGATCATTAAACATTGCCCGCATAGAAATTCCGGCATTTGCGATAAAAATATCTATCTGTCCGTATTTTTCAATGGCACGGTCTATTACCATTTTATTGTCTTCCTCCAAACTAGAATCTGCCTGGATGGCAAGATGCTCAATACTCATTTTATTTAATTCAGAGGAAGCTTCATTTAGGCTTTCCTTAGTTCTTCCGGTAATGATTATTCTACACCCTTCTTTTCCGAAAACTTCGGCACATGCCTTTCCTATACCAGAAGAACCACCGGTTATTATTACTACTTTACCTCTAAAATTTGAACTCATTGGAATGATTTAGTTATCAGGAACCCAAATTGTTTTGACACCTTTGCTATTTCTTTAAAATAACTCTTTTCTGATTTAGCGGTTCCTTAATTGAATGTCGGCTGCAAAAATAAAACTTTTGCATTATATAAAATCACAAAAATAAAAGAAGGGTTTGGGAAGAAGCAAATGCTTAATAAAGAACAGAAACAGAGCCTTTATACAATATCCTTGAATATTTTATAGAGTAGAAATAAGTACCTGCAGCTAATCCTTTTGCTGTCCATGCGAAGTCCCTTTTATTGTCTTTAAATACCACACTTCCCCATCGGTTGACAATAACAACCTCCTCGAAGACATTACCACACATGTCTTTTGGAAGAGAAAAAGCAGTTAAAGATTCAGGATTTTCGATTAGGTTTTCCAAGGTAAAAGCCTCGTTTATTCCATCACCATTGGGTGTAAATACATTAGGAGGCAGAAATTTTTCGTGTCCATGAGGCTGATCCCTTACTTCTATTCTTATCTTAAGAGTGTCGTACTCCGGATCATAGCAATTTTTATCGAAGGCTATAAAATCAATTTCATAAATGGTGTCATTTAAATAATCGCAGGTTATCGTCCAGGTAAAAGGTGAGGTAACACTGGAGTTTCCTTCCTTATTTTCAAAAAATGCACCCACTTTCGTTAGATCAAAATTCCGGGGCTGGGCAGACAATGAAATAAAATAGTTGTCCGGATCGGAAGCCTCTACATTCCAGGATATTTCCTGTCCTACATAAACAATTACAGGATCGGAAATAGGCCTGTTGATGGATAAAAGCGGAGGCTGGTTTGGATCAGCAATAAGTTTAATTTTCACCCTTACAGTGTCATAAAAAAGCCCCGGACAAGGTTGGAGTTCTTCAAGGATAAAGTCAATTTCATAAACATCTTTTTCATTTAGGTTCAGAAAGTTGCATGAAGTGTTCCATGAAAAAGGAACGGTCACCTGCCCGGACCCTGTTTTTTCTTCAAATTGTATATTCAAATCCTCAAATGAGAAATCAATCGGCACAGCAGTTACTTTAATGGCTGTGCCTTTAGGGTCATTTCCAGTTACATCGAAGTTAATAGTATTCCCAACAATGTTTGTCAATTCATCATTTACCAAAGAGGTTGTAATCGTAGCAGGAATGTGATCTGGCAGCTTGATGGTTATTTCCAGAATGGTAGTATCCAGAAGCGGCAAGCTACAGCCGTTATCCTTTGCGATCACTTCTACAAGATAGGGTTCAAAATTTTCGTTAGGGCAATCAGGGAGACAAATCTCAAAGGTCAGCGCGTCATTTTCTGATGTAATTTGCTGTTTATAATTGGTCTGCTTTAATAAAGCATTGTCAAAATTTATTGCCCGGATGTCAGCAGTCAAAATGGATGGAAACTGAAGGTCTTTAATTTGGAAATGATAACAATTGTCTTCACCATAAGGCACTTCCAAAGATATTTTATTCGCATCGAAAATTTGATTTTTAGCATTCGTAACAGTGATTTTCGGAGGATCATTCACCGGACAATCCACTACTAACAACTGAAAATCTCTTCGAACTTCACCTATTTTCTTTCCATTCCTATATTCTTCGCACTTTACTCCAAAAACAAATAAGCCTGTTTTTGAAGGCGTTACAAATAATAAACCGGTCTGTGAATTGATCTTTATTGAAGGGTTTCCAGGAATCATATTCCCTTCATTAATGCCGCTTATCCAACTAACCTCAGCATACGGTCCGGGAGAAGGTGGAGGAAGCGGCATCCATGCAGAACTATTTCCAGCATAAGGCGCGACCATGGCATAAGTCAGGGAATCTCCATCGAGATCAGTTCCTGAGAAATCATAATAAAAGGGACGTTTTACGCAGGCATAATCACTCAAAGGGGGAAATAAAGAAGGCGAAGAGTTTATAAATACTTTACCATTTTGCATAATTGGAGGAAACTCCAGGTAGAATGCCTGGCCAGTACCCTCCGGAAAATAAATATTATCAATAATTTCATTTCTGCAACATCTTTCCCAAACAATATAATAACCTAAGGGATCGCTATATTCCTCTGAGAGGTACAGGTTTCCTGTAAAAATTAATACTAGGGTGCTTAATTTATTTATTGTGCAATTTGGGTTAGTGTATTTTACACTTGAAGTAGTAGTCTTACTTAAAGTGACACTTTGCATGAACTGCCGGTCTCGTTTACGATAAATGCTGGCTACTACTTGTTGATCAATGGGATTGGTAAGGATAAGCGGATCGCCGTTTACTTCATCAAAATACATTTTCAGGGAGAGAGAAAATGTATAACCCTTGACGTTTTTCAATTCAAATTCGCCGCCAACAATATGAGACGCCCTCGCATTACTGCAAATAAAAATCAGCACTAGTAGGTGAAGGAACGTCTTTCTCATAGAGAAATAAAATAAAATTGCCTTACTTGCAGTATACTATGAAATTTATGAAAAAGTCCGAGGTACTGGAAAATATTTTGGTAGAAAATTTTGCGGCTGAAGGAAAATCAATCGCCAGAATAGAAGGAAAAATCTTGTTTATTGAAAATGCCGTTCCAGGAGACGTAGTGGATGTGAGGATTTACAAATCAAAAAAAAGCTTTATGGAAGGTGTTTCTGTTAAATTTCATGAGCTTTCTCCTTTGCGACTTGATCCTTTTTGCCCTCATTTTGGTGTTTGTGGAGGATGTAAATGGCAGAATGTAAATTATCAGACACAAATAGAATACAAGCACCAACAAGTTATAGATCAGTTAACTAAAATAGGAAAAGTATCTATTCCTGAAATTATGCCTATCCTTCCTTCGAAGGAAACCATATTTTACAGGAATAAATTGGAATATACTTTCTCTAATAATCGTTGGTTGACAAAGGAAGAAATTGATACTCAAGAAGATATTGAGAGAAATGCTTTGGGTTTCCATATTCCCGGCAAGTACGATAAAATAGTAGATGTAGAAACGTGCTTTCTTCAGCCTGAACCTTCAAATACGATTAGGAATATCATTAAAGAATACGCCAAACAAAAGGGATTATCTTTTTTTGATATCAAAAAACAGGAAGGCTTTCTAAGAAATCTCATTATCAGGACAGCCAACTCAACTGGAGAAGTAATGGTATTGCTTCAGGTATTTCATGAAAGTGAGGACGTCTTTGATTTGTTGGATCATCTCTATTCCACAATTCCTGGAATTACTTCTTTAAACTATGTGATCAATCCCAAGAAAAATGAAACGTTTAACGATCTTGAGGTAGTTTGTCACAAGGGTTTGCCTTACATTGTTGAAGAAATTGAAGGGCTGAAGTTTAGAATTGGGCCTAAGTCCTTTTTTCAGACCAATTCCGTGCAGGCTTATGAACTTTATAAAATTACTAGAGCTTTTGCTGGATTGACAGGTTCGGAAATCGTATATGATTTGTATACCGGAACGGGTACAATTGCTAATTTTGTGGCTTCCAAAGCAAAAAAAGTAGTCGGGTTGGAGTATGTTGAAATGGCCATAGAAGACGCCAAAATAAATTCTTCAATCAATGGTATAAAAAATACCGTTTTCTACAGTGGCGACATAAAAGATTTGCTAAATAATGACTTTTTTGAAAAAGAAGGAAGGCCGGAAGTAATTATCACTGACCCACCAAGGGCAGGTATGCACGCGGATGTGGTTGAAATGATTAATATTTCCGGGGCAAAAAGAATTGTTTATGTAAGTTGTAATCCTGCCACCCAGGCTAGGGACTTAAGCTTACTGGACTCAAATTATGAAATTGTAAAAGTTCAGCCCGTGGATATGTTCCCGCATACTTATCACGTCGAAAATGTAGTTTTGCTTGAACGAAGAGATGCAGGGAAGTGACGAATGACGAGTGTACGAATGAGTTACTCGTACACAAAATAAGCGAGAATGTTTTGAAAAATATTTAGTATAAAAATAAGATTACGAAGGAATGAATAACGATCCTGAATTAAACGGTAAATATTTAGGTACAATAACTTCAGATTTTGCCATGGTTTCTGATACTTTGAAAGAAGCTGCTTACCAGGTAATAGTCCGGAAAATTTCAAAATTTCCGATATTCCCTATATCAAAAGTTGATCTTCCGATAGGCAAGCTTTTAATAGGAAAGTATGATCTAAACACAAATTGGAATTACTATATTTCGTTCCTTGATGAATTTGTCCAAAGAAAGATAGTGGCAGCAGATAAAATAGAGGATTTTGAACAGGCTTATAAAAACCCCGATGAGTTTTGTTGTTTGTTTGTAGTGGACCAGGACTTCACCAATTTTGTTTTTATCCCTTATCCGGAGGACTGAAAAAATGAGTAAATAAGTGGATGAGAGAATGAGTGAATAAGGGAAGCAAATAAGCTGCCCGGATTAAATAATCGTTTGCCCATTCACTAAATCACACATTCACTCATTTCCTTTAAAAATGCGTCCATCCCTGAGCTTGCAAGGAAGCAACTGTTCCTGATTTGGTGACTAATTTAGCGCCTTTTTCTTTTTCAGTAATGTAGCCGATGAAGTGAATGTCCGGTTGGTTTTTTAACTTCTCAAAGTCTCCCTGGCTTATAGTAAAAAGCAACTCATAATCCTCTCCCCCATTTAATGAAATTGTAACAGGATCCAGATTAAATTCCACCGCCGTATTGTAGGTGACACCATGAATTGGAATTTTGTCCTCATAAACATAAGCGCCCACATTTGAACTCTTGCAGATGTGTAAAATTTCAGAGGCAAGACCATCGGAAATATCGATCATTGATGTGGGGACTATTCCCAACTCTTTAAGCTCATAAACTAAGTCGGTTCGGGCTTCCGGCTTTAACTGACGCTGAACGATGTATTCTTTTCCTGTAAGTTCAGGCTGCATTTCCGGATTTGATTTGTAGACTTGTTTTTCTCTTTCGAGCAATTGCAAGCCAATATAAGCTCCGCCAAGGTCGCCGGTAACACAAAGTATATCTCCCTTTGCTGCCTGGCTTCTGTATACTACCCTGTCCTTTTCTACACTTCCGATTGCCGTAATGGAAATGATAAGTCCTGAACGGGAGGAAGTAGTATCGCCACCCACAAGGTCAACTTTATAATTTTCGCAAGCAAGGTTAATTCCCTCATAAAGCTCTTCCAATGCTTCTACTGAAAACCGATTGCTTACCGCTATGCTCACTGTAATTTGTTCAGGCACGCCATTCATCGCCGCAATATCCGACACATTTACTGCAACAGCTTTGTAGCCCAAGTGTCTTAAAGGGGAGAACGAAAGATCAAAATGTACCCCTTCTACCAACATGTCTGTTGAAACCAATTGATATTTATTTCCGACATCTATGACCGCAGCATCGTCGCCTATTCCCATTTGAGTAGATGGATTATAAATCTTTACCTTTTCAGCCAGATGATCTATTAGTTTAAACTCTCCCAACGCTGATAATTCAGTTCTTTTTTCGGCATTTTCCATACGCGAAAATAGCTATTCTTAATATATAAATTATATTTACGGTTTCAATTAAATATCACTATGGAAAGAAGAATTATTTGTTTTTTAATAATACTAGGCTGG
The DNA here is from genome assembly GCA_035628645.1 of Cytophagales bacterium. Classification (GTDB taxonomy): domain Bacteria; phylum Bacteroidota; class Bacteroidia; order Cytophagales; family Cyclobacteriaceae; genus DASPJL01. Next base: position 15,260 of record DASPJL010000040.1, read on the forward strand.
CTTGCCTCCTGCGGCCCCAGATCAATACCGGAAACGAGAAGCGGACGAAAAAAAGCTGAAAAGATCCATAAGATCCAGTATGAAAATAATAATTATAAGAAGAAGAGAAGGTAGGAAAAAAGGGAAGCGGGAAGATGGAAGGTGACAGGAGGAAATATTGATGGCAGCCGCTTTTAAATTATGTGGTTTTAAAGAAGCTGAACGATGATAAAATTTTATTCTGGTGGAAATATTACTATTGAATTGGTTGGAAGCCAGACAATTTATAAGGTTCTTTATACTCCAATAAAAGATAAAGAACCCTGTGTGGTTTTATATTAATCCGGAAAGATCATACTTTGTGTTTTTTTGATCTGGCTTTAATTATTCTCCAATAACGATAATATAAAGAATTATAATTTAAGCTATTAGGTTTTTTAAACGCTGTAGAATTGATTTCAGCAGTTTTGTTTTTCGTTTCAATAGAGGCGGCCATGTTTCCTGATATATTGATCCAGGTAAAAAATGCAACTATTAAAATGACAGCTTGTAATCTCCAGAAGTTTTTAGATGTTTTCATAGTTTTCTCTCTTTATTTCCATATGACTGAAATAAAGCAAAAACGCTACCGACTTTTGTTTTTGAGATTACAGGTAAGTACCAAAATGAGAAAAAAGCAAGATTTAGAAATGATAACCTATTGACCGTTAGATTTTTTGTGAATTTATGTATTTTTAAATTATCATAAAAAATAGTGTATTTTAACACAAAAGATTAAATGAATGGTAAAAAGAATGGCTAGAAAATAAATTTACAGCAATACAACATTTACAGCTGAAGAGATTTCAATTGAAAAAAAAATTTAAACGTCTAGTCGAATCGATGCCCCCTCATTTTAATGAAGAAAACTAAATAAAACACATCAACAAAAAGGATATGTCCCTTGCTTACATCATTCCTTCATGATTTTTCTGGATAAGAAGTTCCATAAATATTTTTCGTTCTGGGGGTTTTGAGAGATAAGCAAAGTATCTAATTTGACAAGCTTATTGTTAATCATAATGTTGTCATGAATAGATATTCTTATCAATTTAATTTTTAATAAAGTGGCAGAGACGTCTTCTAAAAAACCAAAAAAAGCCCTTTGTTTCCATTTTGCAGATCCATTTAATGCAAGGTCTCCTGATTCCTCACTTTTACCAAAGTACCTTTCACTATCACTATCGGTCCACATAGCGGAATGTTTGGCTGCCTTTAAACATTCCATTTCAAATTGTCTGCAATACCTTTTATAATTTTCCAGAGAAAAGAAAGGCGAATTAATATAAATCTCCGCTTTCAACGTAATACCCCTATAACGGTTAAATTGAGGCGCTTCATCCAGTTTTAGGGCAAAGGTTTCGAACTCAAGGTCCCATTCGGGCGCTTCCCATGGATATTCATTACGAATTCCCCCCATAGCTTCATAGATTTCGAACACCTGGTTACTTAAGTTTGAGTCCCGGAAGTTCTTTTCCTTCGACTTCGGCAGACTGTCTTTTAGATGTCTGAAATCGTTTTTTTCCAATACATGAAGCAAAAAATCCAGTTTTGATGCCATTTCTTTTTTATTTGCGAAGGTATGTTATAAACCCCCACCCTACCAAAACTTTGCGGCGAGACTTCCTTTCAAAAAGCATGAAAACAACTCAATCTTCCCACTTTTCTAATACATAAAAGTGTTTTTTAAAAGTATCCCCGAAATGATTACCAGGGTACCAACGGTAAGCAGCAAAACTATGTCCTTGTCTTTGTTCAGGTCAATTCCCGGCCGGCTCTTAGTTCTCCCATATTTCGGCTGCATGTTAAAAAGGAAGAGATCCATCAATACCTTTGGCTTTGCCAGCAATTCCCTTTTGAGCATCTGGTCGGTCATAGTGCCTCTTGCGGCGTATGCTGTAGCTTTAATATTGTAAAACCAGGATAAGAACAGGGCCCTTTCCACATGAAATTTCTGAGAAACAATTACTACATCAGTTACATTATTTTCGAGTTTTAACCGTACAACCGAATCGAGCGTACGAAAGCCCGCATAGTCGAGGAGAATAATTCCTTCTGGCACCCCTCTTTTTACCAGGTCCCTCATCATGTCTCTTGGTTCATTGTAATCCTTTCGGCTGTTGTCCCCGGAAATGACAATCTTTTTAATTTTTCCGGCCCGGTATAAATCTACTACTGCATCTATGCGCGCATAGTAGTAGAGATTTTTATTACCGGATTGAGTCTGTTTATTTGTACCCAGAAGCAGCACGGCTTTCTTCCCCTGAATTTCCTGAGGGTGGACAATTATTTTATCCTTTGCATGCAGGTAGATAACGATGTGTGTAATAATAACAAACTCGGCAAAAACCATCCCCGCTGCGAACATCATTCGGAACAACCAAGTAAATCCGCCACTAATAAATGCATCCGACGCGTTTTGTTTTCTGGAACGTGACTTCAAGAAACGACCAACGATGTAGTCATTTAATACAAAAAGAAAAAATAAGCTCGATATAAATGCTGCCAGTATGAGGTAGTTCCAACTGTCGGCGTAGGCAAAATAGGACCTGATTTTTTGGGTAAGGCTTAACGTTTGAGAGGTGCCAGCTTCAATGTCTTCAAATAAAGAATGATAGTCACCGGTATCTATTATTACATAAAATACGGAAGCGATGGTGACAAGAAAAGTCAGCAGAGATAAGAATCGCAGGCCCTTCATGTAATCAACAGTGTTTAAAATTCATATTCCTTGTTGAAATCCAAGTTTAGCAACTTTTGTAGTATTAAGAAACAGCAGGTAAGATTTAAACTCTAATTCTGGTTTTAGGTTTATTTGGGTAGGAAATAGAGCGGACAGTGATTGCTGTCTATTATTATCTAGGTGAATAAAGTCTAAATGCTGAAAGACATGAGTTGCCATCTCATCGCTTTTGTCAGAACCGGAATTTATGGAAGAGGTGGAATTATTAGAATTTTTTAAGGTAGTAGCTTTTGCCATGTGAGTGAAAGACATAATTAAAGTGTTATATATGAGTTTCCTCATCATGTCCATCAAATACTTCAACATTAATAACAATTCAAAGACATTTTTTTAAAAAAGATTAAAATAAATTTGTTGCAACAAATATTGTTACTATATTTGCGCCATGATGATCGAAGAAGTTATAAAACAAAAATTTGAAGATAGTCATCAGAAGGCTGTAGTCAACTTAATTTATACGGGAAACTGGATGAGAGACAAACAACATGGTCTATTTAGGTCTTATGAAATCCTGCCTCAACATTATAATATTTTAAGAATCTTAAAGGGTAAATATCCAAAGCCTGTTTCTCCTGGTGAAATAAAGGAGGTGATGCTGGATAAAGGCAACGATGTGACAAGATTGCTGGATAAATTAGTAAATAAAGGGTGGGTAAAAAGAGGGCTTTGTGAAGAAAACAGACGAAAAATGGATGTGGTGATAACCGCTGAGGGATTGGCATTTGTAGAGGAACTTAGTATTCCTATAAAGTCCATCCATGAAGATCTTAAAAAGAGCCTTTCTAAAGAGGAAGCCGAACAGCTCAGCAGTTTGTTGGATAAGCTAAGAGGTTAATTTTTTTGCCATACATTCGTTTAAACAATTTAAGTTTTAACATAATAACTATACACATAAATTAAATAAAAAAAATATGATAACGACAGACACAAAAAAAGCAACAAAATGGTCCGCAGATACTACACATAGCGAGATTCAGTTCAAAGTAAAACACCTTATGGTTACTACGGTAACAGGAGGTTTCAAACATTTTGAATCAGAAATAGAAAGTTTGGACGAAAATTTTACTGATGCAAAAATTACCTTTTCAGCAGATATAAATTCCATAAATACAGGATCGGAAGATCGTGACAACCATTTGAAAAGCCCTGACTTTTTTGAAAGTGATAAATATCCAAAGCTGAGCTTTACATCAACCTCTTTCAAGAAAGTTGACGGAGATGAATATGAGTTGACCGGCGATTTAACCATTCGTGATGTTACAAAGCCGGTAAAACTAAAGGCAGAATATGCAGGAAGAGCCAAAGATCCATGGGGAAATGTGAAAGCAGGATTTAGCCTGGAGGGCAAGATCAACAGAAAGGATTTTGGCCTGACATGGAACGCTCCTTTGGAAACAGGAGGTGTGCTGGTAAGTGAAGATGTAAAATTATTAGCCGAGCTTCAATTTGTAGAGAAAGCTTAGCTGTATGATAAAGCGATGATATCCTTTTTTAATAGACAATAAGGATGTCATCGCTATTTTTTGTGTGTTTAGCCGGCAGCCACAATTTTAGTTTCAGATGCCTTCTCCTGATCTTTATTTTCTACACCGGGCAATGCTTCATCAACTTTTTCAGTAGAGTCCACGATCAACCTTCTGCCGGATTTCCTTATTTCAAATTCGATTACATAAAGCAAGGCTGGCACAAAAATTAATGCCTGGGGAACAAGAAACAATCTGGTTTCCATGGCTTGGCTCATGATCAGATGAAAGCCGAACCAAAACGGAACGATTAACCAAAAGAAAAGCTTCAATGCATGGTTCCAATAGTTGTACCTGAGCAGAGCAACAACAAAACCGAATCCCAATACGCCAAACATCTCAGGGTAAAAGGCTCCATAGGTCAAATTGAACCATAGAAATTCCCATGGCGTGTTAATGTCATTTATGCCCTGGTATTCTCTCAATCCATAAATCCATCTTGTACCTATATAAACGGAGACAAACAATAGTACCGAAATGGAGAATACTGTCAGTACGTTTTTATTTGGGAATCTTAAATTACGAAAGTCAAGGTTAAAGAGAAGAAACATTAGTGGGATAAAAGCGCTCGTTTCCCGATTTAACGCCGCTACGAATGTTAAAGGAATTATCCAGATATTTTTCCTTTGGAGGATGACATATCCCGCCAATAGATAGAAAAGCACATCAAAGTAGGTGTTGATCGATAAATCAGAACCATAGGTACTGTTGCTCATATTGTACCCCAGCAATAGAATTCCGGTAAGGATGAGGGTTTTATTTTTAATGCCAATGGCTTTATAAAAGGCAAATGCTGCAAAGAATATGACGATATTTTGAATAAACCTTAAAAATAAAAAGGGGAAGTATTCCCGAACAGTATGAGGTAGCCTGGCTCCTATTCCAGCTATTGAACTATCCCATAAATAGATGGTTCCTTCAAGCAAATAAGGAGATAAAACCCTATACTGCCATGGATTAAAGAAGTCTGATTCACCTTTTAGAAAATTTTCGTGCCGCAATTTCTGCTCCTGCAGGGAAATGGAATGACCATCTGCTACTTGTTCATATACGCAATAAAGGCTTAAAATGCCAAACAGGCCAAATAAGATAACAAAGTTTTTCAAGGAAGCGCTGGTTTGTGGAATACCTATTATACAGCCTGCCTTGTATTGAAGTTTTGATATTTTTAGGATAATGTGATGAAATCAGTATTTATACGGAGAGATGTTTTAGTTTTTTGTCTGAATGACATGCAAAAGCAACTACAGCAAAGAATATGCTTAATGTTGCGAACCTGCATAAGATAAGGCGATCAACCTTGCAATTTCCGTTAGAAAGAAAATGTCATCATCTGGAACTGTTTGGACTTGGGCATAAGTAAGGACGCTTAGCAACTTATTTTCTTACTTTTCATAGTTCTGAGTCCTTCGGTTTGTCAAGAAATTCTTCAATCATGGCAACAACAAACTCCTTTTGCTTTCCCGTTTTACTCAACGTTGTTATTTCTCCAATATAGTCGCCATGCCCGCCCGGAAGTATTGCTAAATGAGCATTGGGAATGAGGCGGTACATTTCTACGGCATGTTCAGGCGATACCACGTCTGCATTACCGAAGATAAGCAGCGTAAGCGCCTTTACAGATTTTATCTGCTCGTCACTTATGTCTTCAAAGTTGATCATCCTGTCCCGATCTTTTTCAAACATCGCTTGAAGGCGCGCGGAATCCGGGTTTATTTTCAAAAAAGCCTCCTTCAATTCCCGCGGCATATTATCCAGCGACGCTTTTTGCATCATATCAAAAAATCCCGGGAAGAGCTGATCTCTTTTAAAAGCTGCAGAAGCCAGAATAAGTTTGTCTACCACTTCAGGATGACGAATAGCAATTTGCGTAGCCGTGGTGCCGCCGTTGCTAAAGCCAAGGAAACTTGCTTTGGTTATTCCGATATTCTTCATTAATGCTGCTACATCATCCGCATCCTGTTCAAAGGTCTGCGGTATTTCCCTAAAGTCCGAGTGTCCATGGTTCTGCAGCTCAACGGCAATTACGGAATATTTTTTGGACAGCAATGGAATTATTCTTCCAAATGAAGTTCCAATCGTAGAACCACCCCCGTGAATCAAAACCAGCGGTACGCCTGTTCCATGTATTTCATAATACATTTTAATTCCATTCACTTCTGAATAATCACTTTTGAATTTGATGCTGTCCACCGTAGATTTTGTTAAATTTTGTTCCTCCGCCCGCTCTGTGTTGTTGCTGTTGCATGAAGTCAAACACAAAACAGTCAAAGCGAAATAAATCATTTTATTTCTCATTTTATCAATCAGTTAGGATTTACTTGTAAAAATAAAAAGTTACTCAAAGAATGATGGGTGGCGGAACCGACAATTTAAGGGTTGATTACGCCAATCGTAAAATAAAACCTTCTGTTCTTTCCCGCTTCCCAAATTTTTAACTTATCCTAATGCTCTCCTATTTGTTATTGGCGCTTTTCCTTCTACAGACTCATTACTAACTCAAAAAAATTGTGCTGCCTAATTAAAAAAATCAGGCTGCAGGGAGAAAATAATTATGCAGCCAAGTCTTCAACACTTGGCTGCATGATTTTCAAGATTTGGCTGCATAATTTTCAGAATTTTATGCTAACAGTTTTAACGGTAGGGTCTCTGATTCAAATCCTTTCTTTTCAGAAAGTTTGTAAGCGTAATCTTTTTATAAATATTGAACAGCAGAATTAACTTAAGAGTATTATAACAATTTTTACTGGTAAAAGGGCTTCTATGTTGGGTGGAGGTGCAGCGACAGCGCGGCCTGTTCGTGGGTTTGAGGGGAGAATTTGTGCGGAGAATAGGCTAGTCGGTGCTGCCCTTTCTTTTTGTTACCTTTTTCCTTGGGCAAACAAAGAAAAAGTAAGCAAAGGCCTAATAGAAAGGAAGAAAACATGGAATGAGATCCTTTAAGTGAATTGCCTATTACTGAATAAAAGCTTTCATGTTTCTTTTGCATTGCTCGGGCCGCAGGGCCTCCTTTAGATTTACCGGCGCTGTATAAAATCCGCGCAAACGTCTTCTGACTTAAAAATTTTATAAGGCATCCAAAAGCTTTGTTGTTCACATCAAGGGTATATCATCAGGAATATAAAAGCAAATAAATTAACCAGAAGTACCACTCCGTAAACAATATTTGACTTCCCGCTGCTTAATGACAACATTACGGTAAACACTGATAATCCTAGAAGAACAATAGATTTAATGTCTAACCCTAAAATGACAGGCATGTCCAATATAATACAAACTACCGCAACAGCAGGAACGGTTAACCCGATACTTGCCAGAGCAGAACCTAGGGACAAATTTATACTTGTTTGAAGTCTGTTTTTTCTGGCAGCTATGATTGCAGCAATTGCTTCGGGTAATAAAATTATTGCCGCAATTACAACTCCCACCAATGTTTTTGGCAAGCTATAGCTGGCAATAATACTTTCGATGGTAGGAGAAAGCGTTTTTGCCAATAATACAACAATGCCTAAGCTTACAATAAGGAAAATAAGGCTTGTAAAAAAGACCTTGTTACTGATCTTTATAGGTGTGGCCACTTCTTCGTTTTCATCGGCTCCAACTGTGAGAAAATATTGCCGGTATCTGCTTGTTTGGGCAAACAAAAAGGAAGAATAAATAATAATGCAGGCAATAGAAGCAAACACAAGTTGAGGCATGGAATAATAAGATCCGCGAACGCTTTCAGTAAAGGTTGGAAACACCAATGTAAATACTATAATGGAAACCAGCGAAACCAGGGCAATGGTTACAGAAGATGCTGAAAAATTCTGTTCGTAATGTTTCAAACCACCGATCAGCAGGCAAAGTCCGATGATGCCATTAAGAATAAGCATTGTGGCGGCATATACCGTATCCCTGGCCAGTGAAGCAGCCTGCTGGCCTTCCGACATCATAAGGGATACAATAATTGACACTTCAATAACTGTTATAGATATGGCCAGGATAATGGTTCCATAAGGTTCTCCTACTCTCTCTGCGATTATTTCAGAATGATGCACTGCTGACATGACACTGAATATAAGCAGTATGCTTGCAACAATTTGAAAGAAACCGCTGTCGTAAATAAGTCCGGAAAAAAATAAAAGCCATGATAGTACAGGAATGATTATCGTCCACTGAAGTAATAATCTCATTTTTCTAATTTATGTATATTCGAAAGTTTATTTCCATCTGCTTAATCCGAAATTATTAAGGTATTGTTCCAGGGGACCAAGGCCATTCCACATTCTCACAGAATCAATTCTTGTTGTGTCGGCAATTGGCCATAAATACATGGAATCAAATTTTACATTTGTGACTGGGTTAATTTTTTTTTCACTTCTAATTTGTGTTCCAAAAATCTGGGGTTCCCCTCTATGCATTAAATACCGATCCTGGTACATCACTACGAGCCTATTTTCCAATTCATCATTTTTACCCGCCTCAAGAATCAATTCATAATACTTTTCCTGAATGCTGTCAGGTGCATGTTGCAAAACGAAGAAAGTGGTCTCACTTGCAGAATATCCTACTAATGACTTTCCAGGATATCCTCCTACTTCTTCAATTATTTTTATTATTCTTTGAAGGTTGGAAGAATCTACCGTTTGTTGCTTTGCCCATAAATCTTTCATCTCTTGAGAATCGGGACCAAACTTATCGTGAATGGTCTTCCATTGAGTCCTATATTTTTGATCAACCAATAAAATACTATCCAATTCCTTAGTCAGCTCTTCTTTATTTATTGTCTGCTTAGGTTTTGAGCAAAAGACCAACAGGAATAGAAAAATTAGATAGGATTTTTTCATAGGTAAAAAAGTGTAAAAAGTAAGTTCTAATAATATTATAAATCAATTTTAAAAAATTTTATTGTCTTGTGCTTTAGAAATGAATTGCTGTATATAAATTCTTTGCCTCAGGGTGATTCCAAATTTCTAAGAATGTTTATTCTTTCTTTGAAACCTTATGTAAAATAAGAAATGTTATTACTTCATCATACCTATGTTCAGATATCAATTGTCCTTTTAATTCTAATGATTCATCCTTCTTTATCTGTCCCAATGAAGCATCTTTTATAACTTGTAACCAATATAATTTACCATTTTCAGTTACTAAAATTTCTGTGCTTGCACCCGCCCAATTCTGATCATTCCTCATTCCGCAACTTTTCAAAAGCCGGTTTAATTTTTCTCCTCTCTCAGGATCGACCCTTTGAATCTCCCCTTCATACTTTACTTCAACGGAAATTAATGAAGTTGTACAAAAATCTTTTGCCTTTCCAGCTGGCAATTGTTTAAATGCCTGTTCTAAAGTTGTCCTTTTATACTTTGTTTCTTGTGAATAATCATAAGAAACAAAGTAAAATAAATATTATGTCAGTGAGAATTTTCATTTTTAAATAGAGGATAGCTCAATCTCTAATATTCCAATATATTATTTTGTTCATATAATTCAAACTAATGAATAATTGAGCTTTTTTACATATAGTGGGAACAATAACAACTGGGAAAACGGGAAGAAAAGAACCAGAAACCCTCCGCAACAAGCTGATTTCTGATTGCTAAAAGCTAACAGCTACCTACCCCCACACCTTCCTCAAAAACCTTAACCAATTCCCGTGCATCACATTCTCAATATCTTCTTTTGCATAACCTCTTTTTTCTAAAAGGCCTGCTATTTTTTGAAGGTCAGAAATGGTTTCCAGGTCGTAGGGCGATTGTTCTCTTCCAAAAGCGCCATCCAAGTCAGAGCCGATTCCGATATACAGCGCATTTCCGGCAATCTGACAAATATGATCCAGGTGATCGATCATTACCTCGAGGTTACAGTTCATGCCTTCGGGAGTAGATTCTCCTCTTACCCAGCCGGGAACCATCATCCAGGCATCTAAAGCGCCGCCAATTACTGCACCTCTGCCGACAAGTTCTTTTATCTGTTCATCACTGAATTGCCTGTTGTGATCGACCAGCGCACGGGTAAGATTATGACTTGCCCATACATGACCATTGAAATTATCCATCGCCTCCCAGAAACTGTCATCGCACAAATGGGTTGCGTCAAGAATAATATTGAGGCGTTCAATTTCTTTTAAAAGCGCCTTTCCTTTTTCCCCCATAAATCCGGTGGCATCTGTTCCCTGAGCATATCTTCCCGGACCATAATGGGCAGGCCCGACAGCGCGGAGACCATATTCATAAGCTTTCTCCAGATGGTTTACCGTAACCAATGAATCTGCTCCTTCCAGGCTTAAGATAAATCCAACAGGCTTCTTATCATTTGGTGTCTCATTGTTCCAAAGCTTCAAATGATTTTCCAGTGAAGTCAAATCTTTTATCTGCACCATCTCGCCCTCTTCTTCCATGGCTTTGTACCAGGCA
>DASPJL010000041.1:0-25540 GCA_035628645.1 Cytophagales bacterium
TCTTATTTTGCTGACTTCCTCTTATTTGAGTGAGATCATAGGAATCCATGCATTGTTCGGAGCGTTTTTAGCAGGAGTAATCATGCCCCATAACTTCAATTTTAAAAGGCTGCTTTCTGAGAAAATAGAAGACGTGAGCCTTGTGGTATTATTACCATTATTCTTCGTATTAACAGGACTTAGAACAGAAGTGGGATTATTAAACTCGGGCTCCATGTGGATAATTTGTTTCCTGATTATTGTAGTGGCCATCACTGGAAAATTTGGAGGAAGCGCAATTGCTGCAAAAGTAGTAGGACTTTCATGGAAGGATTCTCTTTCTATTGGCACATTAATGAATACTAGGGGATTGATGGAATTAGTAGTATTAAACATTGGCTATGACCTTGGAATATTGAAACCGGAAGTTTTTGCAATGATGGTGCTGATGGCATTGATTACCACTTTAATGACTGGTCCTTCACTTAATCTGATTAACAAAATTTATGGAAAGAAGAGGCTTAAAAAACATACTTCTTCTTCAGACTCATTTAAAATTTTGATTTCTTTTGGCCCTCCTAAAATGGGAAGCACCTTGCTGAAACTAGCCAGTCAGATATTATTTAAAGAAAATGTAGCTTCGCATATAAGCGCACTTCACATGACGCCACATTCTGAGGTCACGCAGCAGGAAGCTTTAATGTATGAAAAGGAAGGTTTTAAGCCTATTAGGGATACGGCGGGCCATCTTGGTATCAAGTTGCACACCAGATATAAGGCAACGGATGAAATAAGTAAAGAAATTGCTCAGGAAGCCAAAAAAGGAAATTTTGATCTGTTGCTGTTGGGAAGCGCTAAACCTTTGTTTTCTGAAAGCATGATAGGAGGAAAAGTTAAGGAAATATTTGAGGAAAGTACTTGTAATATAGGGGTTTTAATAGAAAAGGGTTTCACCTATGCTAAAAATATCCTATTAATATTGTCAAATGAGAATGAAAAAGAGCTGGTTGAATTTAGTTTGAAGTTTATAAATACCGGTGCAAAAATAACAGTATTGGATCAAGGTGATGTTAGAATAAAGGACCCTGCCTTTTTTGATTTTATTCCTCAAAAATATTTGCTTAACAAGGATCTGTTTGAGATAGCCGAGCTCAGAGAAATGCCGGAAGGTTTTAGCTCCAACTTTGATTTAGTGATGGTTAGCCTTGACTTCTGGAAGCAAAAAGAGAATAAAAAGGAGTTTGAAAAGGAAAACTCTTCTATTCTTATCTTTAAGCCTGCTATAATCGCAAAAACGACTGCCTCCTCCATGTCCGCATTAGATCCTCTTGATACGCAAGATCTAAAGGAAAGCTGAGCTTGCTTAAGTGTTTATTATTTCCACTTTTTATCACATTATTTTATTTACTCTGACTCCAAACCAATTCTTAGGCTGATTATAATACAATGTCAGCAGGATAAGGATATTCCTGAATCTTATTCAACCCCATTGAAAAGTATTCCGTAGAAATTGTAAAGTATAAATTATTTATAAAAAAACCGGAAAACAATTATGGAACTAAAATCTTTAAAGGATCTATTGATTCACACTTTGCAAGACGTTTATAGCGCTGAAAAGCAAATAATTAAGGCTTTGCCTAAGATGATTAAAGCAACGTCCAATGAAGAACTTAAGAAAGCATTTGAAACTCATTTAAAAGAAACTGAGAAACAAAAAGAAAGATTGGAACAAGTGTTCGATCAAATAGGAGCAAGGCCAGGACGAATGAAATGTAAGGCAATGGAAGGACTGGTTGAGGAAGGTAAAGAACTTATGGAAGAAGACATTGATGCAGATGTTTTGGATGCCGGTCTTATAGCAGCAGCTCAGAAAATAGAGCATTATGAAATTGCTACCTACGGTACTGCACGTGTCTATGCAGAACAGTTGGGTGAAGAGGCAGTAACAGATTTACTAAGTCAAACTTTAGAAGAAGAACGAAAAACAGATGAATTACTGACAGATCTGGCCATGTCTTCTGTTAATCTAGAAGCTGAACATGCCGGAAAAAAGTAAGCATGGACCTTTTTAACTCGAAAGACTTAGCTTAAAGAAAAATCCTGCGAAAGCAGGATTTTTTTATGTATTAGGACTTTATTCTTTTATAAACTGATTTGAGAATTATACTTCTTTTAATAAGCCATATTTCTCCATAAGACTCTGGATTTTAGCCTTATTTAGTGGTTTTAATAAATAGTCTTTTATTCCTGCTTTTCTTGAATTTATAATATCATAGGGGTGATCGGAATTACTTAAAATCACAATAGGTACGTTCTGAAGATGGCTATAGGGCGATTCCCTTATTTTTTCTATAAACTCAAACCCATCCAACAATGGCATGTCTATGTCCAAAAGAATTAATTCCGGTGGCGTAAAAATTTTACCGCCATTTTCAATGAAATTGAGCGCAGATATACCACTGTTGAAAAATTTAATTTTGCTTTCATCAACCAGATCTTTTAGCACATTCAGGGTGATTAAATTGCTAACTTCATCATCATCAATTACAAGAATATTTGGAGCTGTAAACATTTTTGGTAGCTTGGTTTTTCCCTTATTACTATTTTATTACCGAAAGGTTACTGTTTTTTTTCTAAATCAATCAGGTTTCAGTTTTTTTATTAACAAGACGACGATGAATCATCTTGCTAATTTTTTGAATTTTTACTGAACGCCAACTATCTAACGATTTCGATATACTTAATGTTTCATTTCTACATGGCACCATTTGATAATAGCCGTCCGTATTGATGTCAGTTTTTTAACATAAACTTAAAATAAATCAGACATCAGCTGCTCAATTTAGTTTACTTAATCTCAAAATATATCCTTTACATTCCTGTATCTTTTTTTTCGCTGGTAATTATAAGTTTTAAAATGAACTTATAAATCCAAAGGCAATGGCAGAAATCTCTAACAACAGTGGGGGAGAGGGCAGGGGAAGAAAGATAAGAAGTAAAAAGCTTTCTACAAAGATCGACATGACTCCAATGGTTGATCTTGCATTTCTTCTGCTTACATTTTTTATGTTGGCGAATTCTTTATTAAAACCATTTGCAATGGATATTGTGATGCCGGAAAAAGATGATGAGGGGAAAGCGCCAAAAATCCGTCCCAAAAATATCCTTTCCCTGACACTTGGAGCGGACAATAAGATTTACTACACTAATGGCCTTGGGACAGATATAAAAGTAACAAGTTATTCGGCATCAGGAATAAGAAAAATTCTCATCGATAATATAGCTAACAACCCTAAGCTATATGTATTGATAAAGCCAACTGAAAAGGCCAGATTTCAAAATATAGTAGACATTTTCGATGAAATGGAAATTCTGAAGATTCCCAAGTATGCTTTGGTTGATCCTACACCATTCGACTTAGACTTGATAAAAACAATTAACAAATAAATCTAATCATATGAATACTACCATTACAGATTTTTCAAAAATGGATGATCTTGTTTTTGAAAACAGAAATATTGCTTACGGAGCTTATTCCTTAAGAAATAAGTATGAGAAGCATTTATACACAGGGTTATTATTTACCTTCGGAATTTTTGCTTTAGGAATGGGAATACCTGAATTTATAAAGAATTTGAAGGGTGTGGAGCAAACCATTAAGACTAAAGTAGTGCCGGATATTACTTTGACTCAGCCTCCTCCACTTACAGAGGTTGCTCCTCCTCCTGCATATGTTTTTCCAACACCTCCTCCTCCGCCTTCTGCAAGGTTTATTCCAACAGCGACCAATGAAATAGTGCCGGAAACTGAGGATGTTTTTATTAATGCTCAACCTGAAGTTCCAATCGTTTCTGCTCCGGATGGAGATTTGATTTTTGTTCCTACTGACGTTTCATTTGGTGTGACAGAAGCAGGATTGGACAAACCTGCAGAACCTGATACTTTTTATAAAGTAGAACAAATGCCGAATTTCAACGGAGATCTGGGTAAATTTCTGAGAAACAATTTGAAGTATCCCGAGCAGGCGCAAAGAATGGGCATAGAAGGCAAAGTGTTTTTGAGTTTCATCGTCGGTGCAGATGGATCAATTAGAGATGTCAAAGTTATCAAGGGAATAAATAAGGAATTGGATGATGAAGCCATTAGAGTGATAAAGAAGATGCCTTCTTGGAATCCGGGTAAGCAAAGCGGTGTTGCTGTTTCTGTTCATTACGCTTTGCCTATTAATTTTAAATTAAACAATTAGCGCGGAAAATCTTGAATTTTATGGTTTTATGGGCAGTAACTTCACTGCCCTTTTCTTATGTTATTAGATAAATCTTTTCGCCTTCTCAAAAAATGCATATATCAGCACCAAAATATTTTTTTATTTCTATTAATCTCTATAGTAAGGTATTTTTGTTTTTTTATTCTATGCCAAAATATCGTCTGCTTTCTATTGAAGAACTTCAGGAACTTGAAAAAGAGTTTGTTAATTATCTAATTCTTAACGGAATTGCCGCGGAAGACTGGGATAAATTAAAAGTCGAAGACATTGATGCAGCGGACAAGATTTTGGAATTGTTTAGCGATGTCGTTTTTGAAAAAATTTTCAGGAAAGTAGAATTTTTAGATTATATAAGTCCAAAAGAAATAAGGACCTTTCAATGCCTGAATGAAAAGATTGTACTTGTGGGAATAAAAACTTCATCAGAAGGAAGCGTTGATTTTACAGATCCAAATTATATTCAAAAGGTTTTAGCAAATCCATCAGAAAATTTCAAAATTTATAGCACTGAAAAAAAATACAATAAAGTTAGGGAACAAGAATTATTTGAAATGACAAAGATGGGATGTGTAATCTCTGACGGAAGGTTATTTAAAGCAATTTGTATGGCATTTCCCAAATAACTTTCTATTATTAACTTCTGTGCTTTTGGTGTCGTACTTATACCTCAAACCCGTTTTAAAATGAAACAACAATATGTTATTATAGCCTACGACGGCAAGGATGAAGATGCATTGAACAGGAGATTGGCCTGTCGTCCTGCGCATTTAGAGAATGTAAAAAAACTTAAGGATGAAGGTTCTTACATTCACGGCGGAGCTATCCTTGACAATGAAGGCAAAATGATCGGAAGCGTAATGGTGGTTGCTTTCAAAAACAGATTTGACCTCGATGCATGGATATCAAGAGACCCTTATGTCACTCATAATGTTTGGAAGGAAGTAGAAATTCGGCCTTTTAAGTCTGTTGCCATATAAGTTATTACAATAAAAAGAAGATAACCTTTGCTGCCCCAAAGGCCACCTTCTAGTGTTTTATAGCATAGTGTAAAATTTCTCCTTGCTTGTTTTGAATATCTACCATAAAGTAATAATGTTTTTGCATTATCTCTACTAATTTATCTGTGTTGGTATCATTCAAAGCCGATGCAATTTCCTCGACCTGATTTTTTTGATTTACGGTAAGTTGATCGTAGGTAAGCAATTCTATTTTTTCAACATCTGATATATCTATTTTTTTATTTTCCATAGCGTTTGTGATTACAATAGGATAACAAAATAAAAATTGTATTTATTGCTTCATTTTCTTAATTAAAGCAAGATTATTTTTGTATTATCCATTCCAATGAACGGCTACTTGAACAAAATAGATTTGAAACG
Source organism: Cytophagales bacterium (assembly GCA_035628645.1). GTDB lineage: Bacteria > Bacteroidota > Bacteroidia > Cytophagales > Cyclobacteriaceae > DASPJL01. Next base: position 5,626 of record DASPJL010000041.1, read on the forward strand.
AAGGGTTTTTTTATGAACTGCAATGGTTTTAATAATTAAATTGCATCAAAAAAAAGAGACAATAAAAGAGATTTTAAGGCGAGTTTCCATAGCATACGGACCTCCATACAACAACCAGAATAAGAATGAAGAGAATTGCTATTGACATGGACGAAGTAATTGCGGATGCAAATCTTCGGTTTTCAGAATGGTACGAAAGAGATTTTAAAGTTAAAATAAGCCTGGAGCCAGGAAGATATTTCAGGGAATGTGTTCCGCCTCACCACCACGACTTAGTAAGGCAATATATTTTCACGGATGGTTTTTTTAAAGACATGAAGGTGATAGAGGGGAGTAAAGAGGTGATTGAGCAAATGTCTAAAAAGTATGAAATTTTTATCACTACTGCAGCAATGGAGTTTCCGACCTCATTTGTTCATAAATATGAATGGCTTAAAGAACATTTTCCCTTTATTCCTTGGACCCACATTGTTTTTTGTGGAGATAAAAGTATTTTAAATGCTGATTATTTAATTGATGATCATGCCTATCATTTTAAAAGATTCAGGGGACAAGGGATTCTTTTTACCTCGCCACATAATTTAAAAGAAGATTGGAACCCCAGAGTGAATAATTGGAAGGAAGTTGGAGAAATGTTCCTATAGTAAAAATTACTTCTTGATCATTAAAAATTATAGTGCAAACATGAGAATATCTGCAATATTATTTGATATGGATGGCGTGATTATTAATTCACGCTCTGAAATCGAACTTTTTTGGAACGAGTGGGCAGAAAAGGTGGGCATCATACTTTCTGAGAAAGATATAGAAGATCACATTCACGGTTGCCCAGCCACTCGAACACTGGAAATGTTATTTAAAAACACTTCCGATGAATTTAAAATGCAGATTATGAATTGCAGTCATACCATAGGACAAGATGTAGAAAACCTTGTGATGCCTGGCTTTAAGGACCTGATAGATTGTTTAGATGAAATAAAAATGCCTTGGGGAATAGTAACTAGTCACCTAATTAACAGCGCAACACGGATAGTGAAAGCCTTGCATATTCAAGATAGACTCAAAGTTTTGGTAACTGCAGATCAGGTGGAAAAAGGAAAACCTCATCCTGATCCCTATATTTTAGGAAATAAAAGGCTTGGGTTAGAAGCAGAACAGGTGTTGGTTTTCGAGGATTCCATAAGCGGCTGTACAGCAGCTCTTAAAGCTGGAAATGCAGTAATAGGACTGAATGTGCCGAAAATGGCAAAATCGCTTCTTTCTTTGGGAGTAGAAGATGTATTGGAAAACTTTGAAGGTATTGTGGATAAGGAAATGAAGTGTTTGAGAATTGGGAAAAAGTTAATTTTAAATGTTTGATGATAATCTAAATTAAGTTCATTTCTAGGTTTATTGTTTTAAAGAAATTATATTTCTAATCTACTACAACAAATACGGGTCTTTCACTTACATTGATTGTAACCTTATTGTTTTTTACAATCAAATAAGATTTTGCTCCATATATATTACCGGCTTTCATCTTTACCATAACAGCAGATTTGGATTTTTCAGGAAGGGTAAAAACATAATTATCAACAATAATTCCATCACTGGTAGGACACCAAATGGCATATCCTTTTTTATTATTTTTTGAATGTCTGAACTCATAGATCCTGATATTTTCATTTCCTGAGGATACCTCTTTAGAAAAGCGCATTCCGGCAAATGTGTTTTTTAATGTATATACATAATACCAGGAAGGTTTGGGGTACCATACGCCATGATTGCTTACTAGTCCTGAAGTGTTGAATTTAACACTACTTGTAGAATCAACGTCCCTCAGCATATACATGCATGCCCGGTCTACTCCGGCTGCCGCTAATTCAAGAAAAGACCTGACCAGCCACTGCGCCTGAACTTCTTTAGTAGAATAATCTCCTATAGAAGGAGCGCGCTGAGGTGACTTCGGATGTGTATCATATCCAAACTCAGTAATCCAGACTTCCTTTCCGGGTAAATATTTGTTTCTGTAGTCAACGATCTCTTTAAGCTTTTCTTTAAGGTTTTCTTCCTCCGGACTGATGCCGATATTTCCTTTGGCCTGATCCTCTCCATCATTGCTATAATGATGAACATTGATAACGTCTGCCGGAAAGTTTCCATTCCGGTGATAATCCGCCCAGAATTTTATTGCTTTGATATAATCCAGGTCCAGTCTTGCTATTCCACCCATCACCATTTTAAAATCTGGGTCGGCATTTTTTACGCCAAGAGTTTTTCCCAGTTTTCCCTGGTGGCCATCATAGTCGGCACTTGCCATGGCCGCATATTCATAAGGAGAAAAATAGGGTTCTTTTCCCGCCCACCAGGCATCCTGTTCATTCCAGTTTTCTATATATTGAAGCGTGTTTAACCCTGAAACCCTGGGCTGACCTGGCGCCAGCTTGAGCTTTTCATCTGCATGGACAACTTTTCCAAACCTTGCAACATATTGAAATAAATGATCTGCATGTTCAGTGTAGGAGGAGGGATCTTCAGGATTTTCTCCCTTATCAATTGGTTTTGTTCCATACTTTTTACTGATCCAGTTTACACTTCCCTTAACTACGGGAGAAACAATGATGCCTTCCTTTTTTAGTTTGGAATAATAGTTATCGAAATTCCAGTTTTCCACTGATGGATTCCATGTGTTTTGATTGTTGGGAAATCCCGGATAAGTAGATTCAGCGCCATATTTCTCATTTCCTTCGTCCCAGTTCCAGTTATGATATTCTCGCACCACTCCAGCCACTTTTATTTTGTCGATAGGGTCATCTATAAAGGCATTTGTTCCTATAAATTGATCGATAGTAGGTTGTTGATGAGCAAGTAATACGGGTTCAGGTGTTTTCATTGCTCCAGTTGAAGACCCGTAAACGATAACCTCAACCGGAGCAATATGATTTGATACACTTATTCTGATGTACCTCGTTCTTGCATTTATAGGATGCGCATTCCATTTGTGATAGTTCTCCAACTTATCATTAAACTGTTCTTGCCACTGAAAGGGAGTTCCTGTGAAAACGGTTACACTGCCATGATCGAAGGTGTCGAAAAAATAGATTGCAGTTAAATGATGTTCTACCCCAAGATCTATTATAGCGTTTGCGGGAAAATACATTTCGCTCCATCCGGTTTCCCATTTTTTAGAAGGCGCTCCGCCAGAATTGTTTGCCGGGTCACCTGATTTTTCCTGCTCGTCTACGAGCATTCCGGCGTCGCCTTGCATAGTTTCTTTTATTATCATGGAGGGCGTTATTCTTATTTTACCAGGACTGAAACTACTCCGACTTGTATTATTTTTTGGAGAAAAGAGGGTAGAATTAATTTTTTCAAAGTAGCTACTGGCAAATAAACCCATGATTCCAATCACTATTATCAATACTATTATCTTGGATTTGAGCGTCATAGAGTAACGAAGGGCAAATAATTCAAAAAAATAAGGTATTTAATTTACTTTAAAATTGGAGATAATGCAGCTAAAATAAAAGAAGGATATTTTTGAAGTTAATTTGATTGTAAAACTTCGTGTGGTGTTTTATAGAAAAAGCAAAACTTTTCACCACCCTCTTTAAATAAAATTGATACTGTGAACTCTCTTGAACTCGTAGTTATCCCTAAAACTCTTTTTCTTAAGAAATACCCTTTCTTATATATTGCATCATTAAAAATTACAATGACTAAAAACTTATTTTATCTTCTTCAACCTCTACTCTTTGTCGCGAATTAGTGCAGCGAGCTGATTCTTAAGACCCTATAGTCAGCTACTACCTGATTTTTATCTCCTTTTTTAAATGAGCAGCCTATTATAAATCACCAGGAGTCAATACCGCAACAAAAAAAATATTAACACCATGAATAACAATTTGAAGGGATTTCTTTTGGTTTTTTTAGGGGCAATTTGTTTTTCTTCAAAAGCTATTATGATAAAACTGGCCTATCAGTTTGATGTAGATGCTTTGTCATTGCTTACATTAAGGATGGTTTTTGCCCTTCCTTTTTTTCTGATTGTAGCCTTTGTTAATAAAAGAAATGCCGTGCAGGAAGCTGTTTCGGGCAAAGATTATTTAAAGATTATCGGCCTTGGTTTGTTAGGATATTATACTGCCAGTATCCTTGATTTTATCGGTTTACAATATATTACCGCTGGATTGGAAAGATTAATATTGTTTATTTACCCAACCCTCGTTGTTCTTTTATCATTTGTTTTTTTCAAAAAGCCCATTAACAAAAACATTTATGTCGCTTTGTTGTTGAGCTATGTAGGTGTTGGAATAGTTTTTCTTGATGATTTGAGCATGAACAACAAAAGTATATTTTTAGGTACTGCACTTATTTTCGGAAGTGCGGTGACCTATGCAGTTTATTTGGTTGGTACTGAAAGGTTAATTCCAAGAATTGGTTCTGTTCGGTTTACAGCCTATGCTATGATTGTGTCATCACTAGCGGTAATTGTACATTTTTTAATAGTTCGTCCAGCTTCAATTTTAAGCTTTCCGGTGGAAATATACATTTATGGATTTTCTATCGCCATTATTGCTACGGTTATTCCCACATTTATGATCACAGAGGGAATTAAACAAATCGGCGCTGGGAAGGCATCAATTATCGCCAGTATTGGTCCGATTACTACCATTACTATGGAGTATTTGATTTTACATGAGCCTTTTACTGTATATGAGTTCATTGGAACAGTTCTGGTGATGGCAGGTGTTTTAATGGTAAGCCTCCAGAAACGTAGATAAGATGAAATTTTATTATCCACAAATGTGTTGATTACACATATTCATTCTTCGACATTCTTAAATCATTACTTTTTAACATTAATTCAAATCTATTTTTCCTAGTTTTGCAAAATGCTTTCAATAAATAACCTATCCTTTTATTTCGGTAGCAGACCGCTTTATGAGAATGTTTCCCTTCATATCAAACCCAAAGACAGAATTGGTCTGATAGGGGCAAACGGTACCGGAAAATCTACTTTATTAAGATTAATAGTTGGAGAATATCAACCTGATTCAGGCAATATTAGTAAAAGTAATGAGACATCCATAGGTTTCCTGAACCAGGACCTTCTGTCTTACCAAACTTCAGATAGTATACTTACTGTAGCCATGCAGGCTTTTGAAAAACAAAATGAACTTCAAAAGCAAATAGAGCATGTGCTTCATGAAATGGAAACCAATTACCGGGATGAATTGGTCGATAAGTTAACAAAATTGCAGGAGCATTTTGAAACGCTTGACGGCTATACCATTCAGTCTAAAACAGAAGAAATACTTGAAGGATTAGGTTTTGCAACCAAAGACCTTCACCGACCACTAAAAGAATTTTCCGGGGGATGGAGAATGAGGGTGATGTTGGCAAAGCTTCTTCTTCAAAAGCCTTCTTTGCTGATGCTTGATGAGCCAACCAACCACTTGGACCTTCCTTCTATTCAGTTTATAGAAAATTATCTAAGACAATATGAAGGTGCGATCATAGTGGTATCGCATGACAGGCAATTTCTGGACAATACAGTAAATATGATTGCCGAAGTATCTAATGCGGATATCAGTGTGTATGCTGGTAATTATTCTTTCTTTGAAGAAGAAAAAGCGTTAAGGAATGAAATTCAAAAAGGTGCTTTTGAAAATCAGCAATCTAAAATAAGGCAAACGGAAAGGTTCATATCACGGTTTAAGGCTACTGCTTCCAAAGCCAAACAAGTTCAATCCAGGGTTAAGTCGTTAGGGCGGTTGGATATGATTGAAGACGTAGTGGATACCACTGCCAGAGTAAACTTTAAATTTAAATTCAATCAACATCCGGGAAGGCATATTATCCAACTAGATAATATTTCAAAATCATATGGTGACCTTACTATTCTGAAAAATACCACCGTAAATATTGAAAGAGGCGATAAGATTGCATTGATCGGAGCAAACGGAAGAGGAAAGTCGACCTTATTGAGAATTATTGCGGGAACTGAGCCAATTGAGGGTGAGAGAAAAGTAGGGCATAATGTGAACGAAGCTTTTTTTGCCCAACATCAGTTGGAAGCTTTGAATGTCAACAATGAAATCCTGGAGGAGCTTAAACAAGCCGGTACGGCAAAATTAGAGGTAGAGCTTAGAACAGTTTTGGGCTGTTTTCTCTTTACCAATGAAGATGTTTTCAAAAAAATAAAAGTACTGTCGGGAGGGGAAAAATCAAGGGTGGCTTTAGCTAAAACTTTAATTTCCGAGGCTAATTTTCTTCTGCTCGATGAGCCTACCAATCACTTGGATATGATGTCTGTTAATATCCTGACGCAGGCTTTGCAACAATACGAAGGAAGCTTTGTGGTAGTGTCCCATGATCGTCACTTCTTTTCACAAATAGCCAATAAGATCTGGTTTATTGAAGATTATCAGATTAAGGAATATCCTGGTACATATGCCGAATATGAAGTCTGGCAGGCAGAAAGACAAAGAGGATCAAAAAATAATACTGCTCCACAACAAAAGGTGGCAGAAGTTCCCAAACTTAAGCCTCAGGTCAATAACAATGAGTCAAAAGAAATTCAAGGCAATTTATCTAAAGTGTCAGGTCAGCTCAAGAAAATCGAGGAAGAGATAACACAAATGGAGAAGGAGAAAAAGCAACTGGAGGAGGAGATGGCCAAGCCTGATGTTTATTCTAATTCAAAAAAATATCACGAAACGAATCAAAAATACTCGTCGATCGTTGAAAAATTGAATAATTCTCAGCAACATTGGGAAAACTTAGTACTTGAAATAGAGAACCTTGAAGCAAAACTTAAATGACAGCCTTAAGATTTTAATATTTTTCTTATCAGGCATAACGATTTTTACCTCCTGTGTACCCCTGGCACCGCAGAGTAGCAGTACTTCAGTTTCTAAGGAACTCCATTATGAAAATCATGTTTATGAGGAGGGTATAAAATCAGTTACTCTATATCCGTATACCGGAAATCAAAGAGATTTATTGCTTTCAACGGCTATTCCCCTGTCTCAGGAAACGCCTTTACAGCTTTCTTTTGATGAACTTTCTTCGGAAAGCCAATCTTATTATGTAAAAGTGATTCTTTGTAATGCCAACTGGACACCCTCACAAGTATCATCTATAGATTACATCGATCAGTTTAACGAGCTGTTAATTACGGATTATGAACTTTCAGTAGCAACAAAAGTTCCTTATACCAATTACAGGGTGAATATTCCCAGGGTTAAAGTGCCAGGTAACTATTTAATAAAGGTATATAGGAATAAAAACGAAGATGATCTGATCCTGACAAGAAGATTTATGGTCTATTCTGAGCAGGTACAACTGAATACAAATGTAGGATTTTCAAGTGTAGTAAGCTTTCGGGATTTAAATCAACAATTAAACCTTTCCATCAACTTCAGGAATTTTGAATTAATTAATCCTATGGAAAATGTGAAAGTGATGATCAGGCAAAATCAGCGATGGGATAATGTAATTTATTTGAAGCCTTCCTTTGTAACCGTTGGTTCAAATACCATTGAATATAATTACTTTAACCTGGAAAATAATTTCAGTGGCGGAAATGAATTCAGAGCTTTTGATTTAAGGTCTGTTACTTTTCCGGGGTTAAATGTTGCCAGGATCGTAAATACGCCTGCCATAAAAGAGGCTTTTTTAGCTATTGATAAATCCCGAAAGGGGCAAGCTTACAGCTTAGTTCCTGATATAAATGGGAAATTCATTGTGGATAATTATGATTTCAATTCTGACTCTACCAGTGGATCTGAATATTTGGATGTTAACTTTAGCCTTGAGTCACCTCGATTGGAACAGGATGTTTTTATTGTCGGGGCACTAACCAATTGGACTTTGTCACCGAAAAATAAAATGGCCTATAATGTGGAAAATGGCCGCTACGAGGGGAAATTGTTATTGAAACAAGGCTGGTATAATTATGCTTACGGCGTATCATCTCCCAATGGAAAGATAAATACAACCCCTTTCGAAGGAAGTCATTTTGAAACGGAAAATGAGTACGAAATCTTTGTATACTACAGACCAGTCGGGAGCAGAACAGACCTTATAATAGGCTACTACTATATAGATCATAACCTAAGAAAGTAGTATTAAAAGAAGTATTTCTCAGTTTTTCTTTCCGTACCTAAAGTAGCCAGGTCTACCATTCCGAATCCCCTGTCGGCAAATATTCCCAGACCACAATTATAGAGGAAATACTGAACTTCAGGAGCAGCATACAATGTGAAAGGAAAAGTATATCCTCTTACCTCGTACTTATTGTCTTCTAAAGGAATGGTATAAATCCGTGCAAACTTCTTTTCCTCTGATTTTATTTTGTTCAAGTACTCTTTATCCGGAACTATCTGGAATTTGAAAAACGAAGCAATTTGTTCATTGCTATAAACTCCCGATTTTTCCATTCTGATCATTGTAGAGTCATACAACAAATCTGAAAACAGATCATTGTCCGGAAGAATAAATCCTTTGGGATTGTGAGTTTGAGAAATACATGGATTTATGATAACAATAGGAGAAATACATACATATTTAACCGCATCACCTAATGCCACAGCTTCCTCTTTTTCTACCGATAATGGAGACAATATCAATTCACCTAATCTAACCGTTTCATTCTTGAAAAGGTTGAATAGGAAGTGATCTATAAATTCCTGGCTGGGACTAGACAAAACAAGCGTTGTTTTTTGGGACGTATAATGTAATCCCTTTTTGCTTATTTTGGTTTGACCCTTAAGCCCTGAAAAATTATAGAAGGGGTATTCTATGAAACTCTTCTCCATTCCTCCAGCTAAAGTTTCCTTTATAAAATCTGTCAGAATATTTTGATGATGAAATGGGAGAATCGCACCCCTGTTTTTTACCGAAAAAATTATCCTTACCCTCAATTTCTAGATTAAAAAAAATATACAACTATAGGTTATAACATTTAATGCAAAAGAAGGTTCATTTTTTAAAAAGAAAAAGAGGAAAATCGCTTAAGATAATACATTATGGGCTATTGTGTAAAATTTACCTATTATGAAAGTCGATCTTTTCAAGATTCGAGTCCAAAACTTTCTGATTCTCACACTTAATAACCCTGGAAGGGAAGTTTTCAAGAAAGGAATAATTATGTGTAGCCATGAAAATTGCCGTTCCACTATTGTTGATTTCCTGGAAAATTTTCATTATTTCAAAAGAAACTCCCGGGTCAAGGTTTCCCGTAGGCTCATCGGCGATCAATAAAAGCGGCTCATTTATCAGTGCTCGCGCAATTACGACCCGTTGTTGTTCCCCACCGGAAAGCTGATGAGGCATTTTATTTGCCACAGATCCGAGCCCAACACTCATTAGCACTTCTGCCTGACGTTGTTTCATTTTCGAGCTGTCATTCCATCCGGTGGCTTTCATTACAAAAAAAAGATTTTCAGCAATTGTACGATCATACAACAGCTGAAAATCCTGGAATATGATTCCCAATTTTCTTCTCAGAAAGGGGACTTTAGATCTTTTAAGATCCCGTAGTTGAAAACCGGCAACCATTCCTTCACCCATTTTTAGAGGAAGGTCGGCATAAAGGGTTTTTAATAAAGAAGATTTACCACTTCCTGTCCGTCCGATCATGTAAACAAACTCACCTTTGTTTATTTCAAAATTTACTTCTTTAAGGATGGTATTGCCTTCCTGGAAAACGGAAGCATTTTTTACGCTTACTATCGGATCAGAAGAAAATGTCATTATTCGAAAGTCAAAGGTTGAAGTTTACCAAAGGGTAATTCCTTAATTAAATTTTCAAGGGCTTGCTCTTTTCCGGCAAGCCCGTATTTTTCAAGATTTTTAACAGGACGATCTGCCCTGAAATAGGCTATTAGTACAAAATTTTCATTCCTCAATTGAATATAATCAGGAATTTTTGCTTTTCCTTTTACTTTAATTATATAAATCAAGGCAATAATAATTTATAAGGAAAGTTTTTTGCCATCTGCAATAAACATTTCCATTCCTTTGTCAGTCAAAGGATGGTTTAAAAGTCCAAGGATAACCTTTAAAGGGCAAGTGGCAATATCTGCACCTATTTCCGCACATTTGATCAAGTGCATAGTATGTCTTATAGAAGCCGCCAACACTTCGGTGTCGATACCATAGTTATCGAAGATTAAGCGGATCTGGCTTACCAATTCTAATCCATCATAAGCGATGTCATCCAATCGGCCAATAAACGGAGAAACATAACTTGTTCCGGCTTTTGCCGCCATTAAAGCTTGCCCTGCAGAAAATACCAATGTAGTGTTCGTTTTGATTCCTCTGTCCGCAAAATATTTTATGGCTTTGATTCCATCTTTTAGCATCGGGATCTTTACGATAATCTTATCGTCTATTTTGGCATATTCTTCACCTTCCTTAATCATTCCTTCAAAGTCAATTGCAATTACTTCTGCATTTACATCGCCGTCTACTATTTTGCAAATCTCCTCATAATGGGCCATTATGTTCTTTTTTCCGGTAATGCCTTCTTTAGCCATTAAAGTTGGGTTGGTTGTTACGCCATCCAAAATCCCTAAAGATTGTGCTTCACGAATTTCGTTAAGATTTGCAGTGTCAATAAAAAACTTCATTTTGATTTCTTTTTAAATTAAATAGGTTATGATTAAGAGAAGCAAATCTAATTATAAAAAAATGAAAATTTTAATATAGGTTAATAATGTTTAGGGTCTAAATCAGGGCTTGTTTTAGTATTTAACCGGCTTGAATATCTTATAATTATGACGAGTAAAATCTATTTTTTAGGAAAGGCCCAAAGAAAATAAAATAGCTGTTTGAACCATGTAATACATTAATTTTGAAGTGAGATGTGGAGAATTGAGAAGAATTCAAGAACTTGCCAATTCTTTTTTAAGGGCTTAAGTTTCCGGTTTAAATCTTAAATTGGATCTGTCTAAAGATTTTTTAAGAAAAATTTAAAATATAATGAGCGATAATTTAAAATCAATTGAAGAACTAAAGCAAATTGCTTCACAAATCAGAAGAGATAGTTTAAGGATGGTGCATGGCGCAAAATCAGGACACCCGGGAGCATCTCTGGGATGCGCGGATTTCTTTACGGCTCTTTATTTCAAAATTTTAAAACACAACAAAAACTTTAATTTAGATGGTGTAGGGGAGGATCTTTTCTTTCTTTCCAATGGTCATATTTCTCCGGTTTGGTATAGTACACTGGCCAGGGCAGGATATTTCGAACCAAAAGAATTAGCAACCTTTAGAAAGTTAAATTCAAGACTACAGGGACATCCTGCTACAGAAGAAGGCCTGCCTGGAATAAGGGTGGCGTCAGGTTCTTTGGGACAAGGACTTTCTGTGGCCATTGGTGCAGCATTAAGTAAGAAATTGAATAATGATCCTGGCCTGATATATGTTTTGATGGGTGATGGAGAACAACAAGAAGGACAAGTATGGGAAGCAGCCATGTTTGCCCCTCATAATAAAGTGGATAACTTAATAGCTTCTATTGACTATAACGGACAACAAATTGACGGACCGGTGGATAGGATATTAAATCTTGGCGATTTGGGTGCAAAATACCGGGCTTTTGGTTGGGAAGTAATTGAAAGTGACGGCAATAATATGGAGAATGTCGTAGCAGCTTTAGAAAAGGCGAAAAGCATGACCGGAAGAGGAAAACCAATCATGAATCTGATGAGAACTGATATGGGAGCAGGCGTTGATTTTATGATGCATTCTCACAAATGGCATGGAGTAGCTCCAAATGATGAACAACTGGCTACCGCATTAACTCAGATTCCGGAAACTTTAGGGGACTATTAAAAGTAGTTTCAATTTTCTTGATTTACTAAATTGATGATAGAAATCTTTTTCATTTCGCGATGAAAAAGATTTCCTTTTTTTGAGGAAATTAATTCGTTGATAATAAGCTGAAGGATTAAATGTTTTAAGTTAAACATTGGTGCTAAGCTCATGATTATGTACAAAAGGTTTTTTATACTTATAGTATTCTTTTCAAGTATTTGTCTGTCCCAATTTACTTTTGGGCAAGGTATAAATAAGCAGGAATTACCTAAGAAAGTAAGGATACTGTTTCTTTTGGATGGCTCTGGAAGTATGTTGGCAAAATGGGAAAATTTAACCAGGATGGATATTGCCAAACGTCTTCTTGTGGATATAGTGGATTCATTAAAAGTTAATCCTGATTTGGAATTGGGCCTGCGTGTATACGGCCATATGTATGATAAAAGGTACAATAACTGCACGGACAGTAAGCTTGAGGTTCCTTTTGTTAAGGGAAATCATGAGAATATAAAGTATAAGATAAGGAATTTGAAACCTCAGGGTGTTACTCCCATTGCCTATTCTCTGGAACAAGCCGCCAATGATTTTCCTAAGGAAAAAAATGTAAGGAATATTATCATCATTATAACCGATGGATTGGAATCTTGTAAAGGAGATCCATGTGCCGTTTCGCTTGCCTTGCAGAAAAAGAATATTTTTCTTAAACCCTTTATAATAGGAATAGGAGGAGAGCAGGGATTTGCTGAGGCATTTCAGTGCATGGGAAAGTATTACGATGCTGACAACGTCGACAAATTCCGAAAAGCTTTAAAAACAGCAATAAGACAAACCCTTTATAAAACCACGGTAACCGTAAGTCTTTTGAACATAAAAGATCAACCCAAAGAAACAAATGTTAATATGACTTTTGTGAATAATGTGACGGGAGAAGCAAAGTATGACTTCGTACATTTGCTGGATAAAAATGGCAACCCCGATACTTTAGAAGTTGATCCTGTACTTTCCTATGACCTTGTTATTAATACTATTCCTAAAGTAGTAAAAAAGAATATTCAGCTTGAAGGTGGAATGCACAATGATATTTCCGTAAAAACTCCGCAGGGAAGCTTGTCTTTTTCACCGGTACTATTTGACGTAACGCCTCAGATACTCGTGCGGCAAAATGGCAGGACTGAAATACTGAATATTCAAAAATTAAATCTTTCCGAAAATTACCTTGTGGGAAAATATGACCTTGAAGTGCTTACTTTGCCAAGACTAATTATAGAAAATGTAGCAATCCATCAAAGTAAAAATACTGTTATTGACATACCTTCCCCCGGTAAATTAATTATTTTAGATAATTTTACGGGCTTTGGCTCTCTCTATAAAATAAAAGAAGATGGAAGTCAGGAATGGATCTATAATTTTGAAAATAATAACTCCAGAATGACGCTTACTTTAATGCCAGGAGATTATAAAATGGTGTTTAGAGCGGAGAAAGCCTTTACAAGCAAGTTTACGGATGTACAAAATTTTACTATAAAATCAGGTTCAAATAATCATATTAAACTATTTTCTAAATGACAACAAAGTTCACCTATACCGATAAAAAGGATACTCGTTCTGGTTTTGGAGCAGGATTGGTTGAAGCAGGAAAAAGAAATCCAAATGTAGTGGCGTTATGTGCTGATCTTATCGGTTCTTTAAAAATGGATGCTTTTATTAAAGAATTTCCTGAAAGGTTTTTTCAAATTGGTATAGCTGAAGCCAACATGATGGGAATAGCCGCGGGGCTTACCATTGGCGGTAAAATTCCTTTTACCGGAACTTTCGCAAACTTTTCTACAGGAAGAGTATATGATCAGATTCGTCAATCTATAGCTTATTCAGGCAAAAATGTAAAAATATGTGCGTCACATGCTGGTTTAACGTTGGGTGAAGATGGCGCCACACATCAAATCCTTGAAGATTTGGGAATGATGAAAATGCTTCCTCATATGACTGTCATTAATCCTTGCGATTATAATCAAACCAAAGCGGCTACGATTGCAATCGCTGAGTATGAAGGTCCGGTTTATTTAAGGTTCGGAAGACCTGTAGTTCCTATTTTCACTCCGGCAGATCAAAAGTTTGAGATTGGAAAGGCCTGGAAAATGGTTGATGGCTACGATGTATCCATTTTTGCTACAGGGCACCTGGTTTGGAAAGCAATTGAAGCTGAAGCTATTCTGGCCGAAAAAGGAATCAAAGCTGAAATAATAAATATCCATACCATTAAACCATTGGATGAAACGGCGATCCTGGAATCCGTTGCCAAAACTAAATGTGCAGTATCGGCCGAGGAACATCAGTTAAACGGAGGACTAGGTGACAGTATAGCTCAGGTACTTTCAAGACATAATCCTTCTCCCCTTGAAATGGTAGGTGTAAAAGATACTTTCGGAGAAAGCGGCACACCGGATGAATTGATGGAAAAATATGGTCTTACTGCCGAGAGAATTGTAACTGCAGCCATGGCAGCAATGAAAAGGAAATAGTTAGGTTGCTAATTGCATAATGTACTAATAACAGGAGAATGTCTAAAAAGACATTCTCTTTCAATTTTCGGGTATTGATATATTATGAAATTGTAAATAAAACTCGCTCGCTTCTTAATTATCTCATTATCACATAAGCAAATAATCACATTACCGTTATCTTGTTAAAAGTTAGCTAATCTTACAAAAGAAAGTAGCTCAAAGGTTTTTATATTTAATCTATATAAACCTTCCTATCTTCAATGAGTTTACCTGGCTTATGAGATTTACTTTAAATACCTTGATTTTTCTTTTGCTCTGCAATCTTTGCCGCAGCCAGACGGTGCTATGGGGCTCGGAAATTTCTTATCAGTATAATCAGTTTGGTGAGGAAGAGTATTCAGCAAAACAGGCTTTGGGAGAACCAAATGCTTCTTTGGGAGAAATCAGTCCTAAGGCTTTCAAAATGAAGTCAGACGCAGCCTTAGGAACCATTATTGCAAGATTTTTAAAAGTAGAAGTCATCCGACAAATCGTAATAGTTGAAAGCAATGCTCCGGGAAGGGTTGTCGAAGTAAATGTATATGATGAGAAAAGTACCAAATACAATGTTTATAAAAATTTTCCTCAGGAATTACCTGAAAGCTATAGACTTCTCACATTGCAATTGCCAGCCAATGCTTCTTATAAAGTAGACAGGGTAGAAGTTAAACTAAATTCAATTGCTAAAAAGGGATGGTGCCAGATTGATGCAATTGGCATTACCACTTCCACGCTTCCGATAAATCTAAATTCCATAAAAGATTCCAATATGGTGGCTTCCAGGGTTAATTCCGCTTCTCAGGCTATCCTTAATTTCTCTTCAGATGTGGAAACTTTGGGAGAAAAAATTAATACAGGAGTTACAGAAACAAAACCGATAATTTCTGCTGACGGAAAGACACTTTATTTCTGTAGACAAAATTATGCTTATAATGTTGGCGGCAAAAGGGATGACCAGGACATCTGGTATGCTGAATTAAGTAAGAACAATGAATGGTCTTATGCTGCAAATATTGGAAAGCCATTGAATGATAGAAACCCAAATGGCGTAAGTTCTGTATCGACAGATGGAAATACATTATTGCTTATAAATGAATATGAAGAGGGCGGAAGTTTTAAACCAGGCGCTTCGGTAAGTCATAGAATTAAAGGGGGATGGAGTAAGCCGGAAAGACTCAACATAGAAAGGTTTTCAAATAAAGGAATTTACCTGGATTTTTGCTTTTCTGGTAGTGGGAAAGTTCTGTTAATGGCAATAAATAAGAGTGATTCTTATGGGGATCAGGACATTTATGTCAGCTTTAACAAAGACGGAAACAACTGGGCTGAACCTATAAATATCGGGCAATCGGTGAATACTAAAAATGCAGAATTTTCACCTTTTCTGGCAGCAGATGAAAAAACATTATATTTTGCTTCGGATGGATATGATGGTTATGGAGGAAGTGATATTTACTACACCAAACGGTTGGATGATACCTGGAAAAACTGGTCTAAACCGGTAAATCTGGGTGCAAAGGTCAATTCTTCCGATTGGGATGGATATTATTCTGTTTCGGCAGCAGGGGATTATGCCTACTTGGTTTCCACCAGAAATTCAATCGGCAATTCAAAAGACATTTATCGGATTGGACTCCCTAAAGAACATAAGCCCGAACCGGTGCTCCTTTTAGCGGGAACAGTTTATAACGCAAAAACAAAGCAGCCTATTGGTTCAAAAATTATTTTTGAAACCCTTCCGAATGGAATTGAACAGGGAATAGCTAATTCAAATCCAGAGAACGGGAATTATAAAATTGTTCTTCCTAGGGGGAAAAATTATGCTTATCTGGCACAAGCGTCCGGGTATTTATCTTTAGAAGAAAATATAGATCTTTCTAATCTTAGCGATTATACCGAGATCAAAAAAGACCTTTATCTTATCCCAATTGAGGTAGGACAAAAGGTAGAGTTGAAGAATGTGTTTTTTGTAAGAGGAATGGCGACTCTTCTTGAAAATTCTTATCCTGAATTGGAGAGGCTGGCCAAATTATTAAAGGAAAATGAAAATATTCATATTGAACTTGCCGGCCATACGGACAACAGGGGAAATGCAGCATTAAATTTTAAGTTATCTGAGGACCGGGTAAAAGTAGTGAAAGAGTTTTTGGTCAGAAGGGGCGTTGAAGGTAAAAGAATTAAAATTAAAGCCTATGGCGGTTCCAAACCAATAGCCAGCAACACAACAGAAGAAACCCGAAGATTAAACAGAAGGGTAGAAGTGACGGTGTTGAGTTTTTAAGAAATGTTAAATGTTAAATTTTGAATTTTGAATCTGTTCAATAAATAATTTAATTACGTGCCTTTAAAAGCTTTTAATTTAAAATTCATCATTCATAATTCAAAATCCCCCTAATTGTCTGCCTCTATATAATACTTCAGGTTTTCCTTACTTATAATATCCAGCGGTAAATATTTTAAGGAATTGATACTCTTCCTGAATACTATACTTTCTGTCAGGCTTAATATCCCAAAATAGCCTTGTCCCTTAGGATTCTGATTGATTAGAAAATCAATAGTTCCTTTGTTAAGATAATCGAGGTTTTTCTCCAATAGATCGTATCCTATAAGTCTTAGATCTTTTATTCCTCTTTTTCCAAAATAAGAAGCAATCTCAAAACCTTTTGAAGTGGTGACAAAAACCCCTTTTATATCCGGATTTTCAGCAAATAAATAATCCAGCTTTTCCGTAAAACTTATATGATTAGGGTTAGGTAGATCTGCACTAATAACTTTGTAAACTTTTCCTTCTTCTTCCAATGAAGTGAAATAATCCCTGAACCCTTTTTCTTTTTTGATCAAATGAGCTGAGTTTGCAATATCTTCAGCTATATGCACAATTACAAAAGTGCTTGGGTGAGGGGTGCCGTACTGAATAAGCTTTCCGGCAAGAACTCCGCTTTGATAAGAGTCTTGACCAATATAACACAAAGGGGAAGATTCGCTGATCTGGGTATTGATAAGAACATAAGGAAGATTATTCTTTTCCCAGTTTTCAAAGAATGGGAGTGATTCTCTGAGAAATAAAGGAGCAACAAGGATTCCTTCTGGTCTGTTTTCAGTTACTTCATGTGCCTTTTCTAAAAAAGTGTTCACCTTGTTCAAATCAAAATAATAGAAATCTACGACGATCCCATATCCTTTAAATTCTTTGAAAGCTTTTTCAATGCCAATCTTGGAGTCAAGCCAATAGGAATCCTGATCAGGATCCGGTATCAAGGCTGCAAACCTATAAGTCTTATTGGTACCAAGCGTCCTTGCTATCAAGTTGGGTTCGTAGTTTAATTCCTTTATAATCCGCTTGACTTTTTCCCTGACCTCTTCAGAAACGCGTCCCCTGTTGTGCAGAACCCTGTCTACTGTTCCTACTGAAACCTGGGCTTTTTCAGCAATATCTTTAATTCTTATAGGCCCTTGATTGTTTTCCAACTTATAAAGTTTTATGAGTGAAAAAATGGTTTAATTGTATGAATTTGATAATGATCAACAAATATAGTTTATAATTTATGGGGAGAAACCTCAAGCGAATTTTTTCCTTTAAACTTATGATTTGCTGAATTTTTAAAATTAAATAATTCTTTTGAATAATAATTTGTGTGTGCGCACACATTTTTTTGTGTTTTTTATTGGTTTTCAAAAAAATCTTTTATACGTTTGGGTAATATTTGAATTTAAATGTAAACTATTAACTTATTTCTAATGCGATGGTTAATATAAATGTTTAGTATTCACCCAAAATTTGTAACATGGAAATTTTAAATTATTCAGAAAGAACATTAGAAAAACTTCCGGTAGCAATCTTCAACGATTCAAAAACGGGGTCAATCCATATTGCTCATGAGATTGCTGAAGTTATTAGAAGCAAGCAAAAACAAGGTAAGAAAGCAGTATTGGGTCTTGCAACAGGGTCGTCTCCATTAAATGTTTACAAAGAACTGATAAGACTGCACAAAGAAGAAGGCCTTAGTTTTCAGAATGTTGTAACTTTTAATCTGGATGAATACTATCCGATGAAACCTGATGAGTTGCAAAGCTATGTGTACTTCATGAATGAGAACTTATTTAAACATATAGATATTAAAAAGGCAAACATTCACATTCCTGATGGTACTACGCCAATTGAAAAAGTGGCGCAGTTTTGTCAGGAATATGAAAGAAAGATAGAAGAGCAGGGAGGGATTGATGTGCAAATTTTGGGTATAGGACGTACCGGACACATTGGGTTTAATGAACCAGGTTCTTCCATCAATTCCATTACAAGACTGATAAAACTTGATCCTCTTACCATCACAGATGCAACCAAAGATTTTATAAAGGTAGAGTTTGTTCCATTAAGGGCAATCACAATGGGCGTAGGCACGATCTTGAAAGCCAAAAAAATATTTCTCATGGCTTGGGGATCCGGAAAAGCAAAAGTGATTCAAAAAACAGTGGAAGACAAAGTAACGGACGAAGTACCGGCTTCTTTCCTTCAAATGCACCACAATGTAAATGTTGTATTGGATGAGCCTGCAGCGTCAGAATTGGCAAGGATAAAAACCCCCTGGCTTGTAGGATTGTGTAACTGGGATAAAAAGCTAATTCGAAGAGCGGTGGTTTGGTTGAGCTTAACCACTCATAAGCCGATCCTTAAACTTACTGATGAAGATTATAAAGAAAATGGCTTGATTGATTTGCTTGTTCAGGCTGGAAATGCTTACCAACTGAACATTCAGGTATTTACTGCAATACAAAATACAATTACGGGATGGCCCGGTGGAAAACCCGGTTCAGATGACACAAAAAGACCGGAAAGATCCTCGCCTGCCATTAAGCGTTCAATTGTTTTCAGTCCACATCCTGACGACGATGTAATCTCCATGGGAGGAACCTTATTAAGGTTGGTAGATCAGGGACATGATGTACATGTAGCTTATCAGACCTCGGGAAACATAGCGGTATTTGATGATGATGCTAGAAGGTATGCAGATTTTGCTTTGGATTTTGCCCAAAGATTAAACCTATGTACCTCTGAATTTGAGAAAATAAATAAAGAGGTGGTAGAGTTTTTAAAAGGAAAAAAACTTGGCGCAGAGGATACTCACGTAGTTCAGGACATCAAAGGGCTGATCAGAAAAGGGGAGGCAGCGGCAGGTTGTAGATTTTGCGGTGTAAAAGACGAAAATATTCACTTTATGAATATGCCTTTTTACGAAACAGGAAAAGTGCAGAAGAAACCTCTTGGAGAAGAAGATATTAAAATAACCATGGAACTGTTAAGGAAAATTAAACCTCATCAGATTTTTGCCGCAGGTGACTTACAGGATCCGCACGGAACCCATGCAGTGTGTCTTCATGCTATTTTTAAAGCTCTTGAAAGAATGAAAGCGGAAGGCGATGAATGGTTAAAAGATTGTTATGTTTGGTTATACAGGGGCGCATGGCAGGAATGGGATGTGGAGGATATCGAAATGGCAGTTCCTATTAGTCCTGAGGAATTGATGAGAAAGAGAAAAGCCATTTTCAAACATCAATCTCAAAAGGACGAG